>JAKQLM010000593.1 GCA_029567145.1 Pseudomonadota bacterium | reverse complement strand
CGGGGTTGGGGGTCCTGTTGAACCTTGCGCCCCCGGCCTATGGGTGGCTGGTGCTCAGCCTTCTGGTGGGCACGCCGACGCTGTCGGTGGTCGGGGCCTTCGGGGCGGCGCTGACGGTTGGGCTGCGGCGCGGCGGGCTTCTCCTCAGCCTGCTGGTCCTGCCCTTGTATGTCCCGACCCTGATCTTCGGGGCCGAGGTGGTGCGACGCGGTGCCGAAGGGATGGCGCTGGGCACGCCCCTTGCGCTTTTGGCGGCGATCAGCCTGGGCGCGGCGGCGCTCTTGCCGTTTGCGGCGGCGGCGGCGCTCCGCGTCAATTTGCGCTAGGCTGACGCGCGATGGTGAGTTGAGCGCAGCCCTGGGAAAGGATAGTCGGACCCCATGTCGATCTGGGAATATGCCAACCCGAAGAAGTTCATGCAGACCTCGGCCTGGGCCCTGCCCTGGGCGATGGGGCTGACCGTCCTTTGCCTGGTGGTCGGACTGGTCTGGGGGTTCTTCTTCACGCCCGATGACTACAAGCAGGGCGCGACGGTCAAGATCATCTACCTGCACGTTCCCGCCGCGATGATGGCGATCAACGCCTGGGGGATGATGCTGGTCACCTCGCTGATCTGGATCGTGCGGCGGCACCATGTCAGTGCGCTGGCGGCCAAGGCGGCGGCCCCGGTCGGCCTGACCTTCACCCTGATTGCGCTGGTCACCGGGGCGTTGTGGGGCCAGCCGATGTGGGGCACCTGGTGGGAATGGGACCCGCGGCTGACCTCGTTCCTGATCCTGTGCCTGTTCTACCTGGGCTATATCGCCCTTTGGTCGGCGATCGAGAACCCCGATACCGCCGCTGACCTGACCTCGATCCTGTGCCTTGTCGGGTCGGTCTTTGCGGCGCTCAGCCGGTATGCGGTGAACTTCTGGAACCAGGGGCTGCACCAGGGGGCGTCTCTGTCCCTGGACAAGGAAGAGAACGTGTCGGACGTGTTCTGGGTGCCGCTCTTGGTCTGCATTGCCGGGTTCATCCTGCTGTTCGTGACCATGGTCCTGATGCGCACCCGGACGGAAATCCGGTCGCGGCGGCTGCAGGCGCTGCTCGCGCGGGAAAGGGTGGCGTGATGCCGGATCTTGGAAAATTCGCTGGCGCGGTGCTGGGGTCCTATGCGGCAACGGCGGTCTTGATCGCGCTGCTGCTGGGGGTGTCGCTGTGGCAGGCGGCGCGGGTGAAGCGCGCGCTGACCGAGGTCGAGGCGCGGCAGGGGAAGACAGATGGTTAGATGGCTGATGCTGCTGCCGCCGGTCCTGTTCGCCGGGTTGGCCGCGACCTTCTACATCGGGATGCAGCGCGACAATCCGGGGCAACTGGAATCGGTGCTGATCGGGCGTCAGGCTCCGGCGCTGCCGACGACGGCCTTGCCGGGCATTCCGGGCCTGACCGACGCCGACCTGCGCACGGGCAGGGTTACCGTCCTGAACGTCTGGGCGACCTGGTGCCCGCCCTGCCGGGCCGAGCATCCGGTGCTGCTGGAGATGGCCAGGGATGGGGTCCGCGTCGCGGGCATCAACATCATGGACAAGGACGCCAACGCGGTCGCCTACCTGGCCGAGGAAGGCAACCCCTTCATCGGCGTCGCCACCGACCCGAACGGCCGCAACCGGGTGGAATGGGGGGTCACCGCCCCGCCCGAGACCTTTATCCTGGACGGAGACGGCACGGTCCTGTTCCGCTTTGTCGGCCCGCTGATCGGCACCGACTACGAAACGCGGTTCGTTCCGGAACTGGCAAAGGCGCTGGCCGGAGAGGGCTGAGTGTCCACAGTGGACAGTCCTGGATAGTCTTGAAAAATCAAGGCGCTGGCCTTTCCCGTTAGGCGTTTCTTAACACCTTGGCTGCGGGGGGCAGCGGTTCGATCAGCGGCTTTCGATTGCTGGTCGAACGTTCGATCAGCTTGCGGGCCAATCGTCCGCGCAGAAAAGGTCGCGCTGCCGGGGGCCGGTGGTCGGCAAGCGCGGGAAACAGCGCCAGAATCTCGTCCCGCGCGGCGGTATCGACCGATTGCATCGCCTGTTCGCCCAGATACAGGGATTCGGTCACCGCGCCGTTCGACCAGACCAGCTCGTGCCGGTCAAACAGGATGTGGACATAGGTGACGGGCATGTCGGCGGGCAGGACCGATACGCCCGGCGTGCCCAGCAGGTGTTTCGCGGCGATCAGCACCTCTGCTTCGCCTGCGATCCGCGCGGCGATTTTCGAGCGGACAAGGCACCTGTGCTGCGGCGAGACGGTCAGGTCCTGATGCGGCAGGTCGGGTGCGAACGCCCCGGCGGCAATGCGGATCGGCGTCAGATGCGGCGCGCGGGCAAGGTCGGACGGGGTCAGGCTGCGTGACCCGATCCAGCGGATCGCCTGCAGGCCATGGTCCACGGTCAGCACGCGATCGCCAAGCTTCAGCGTCTCGATCATCACCTCGCCGCGCTCTGTCGCAATCAGCGTGCCTGCCGTGAAACAGGGGATCAGATCAACGCTGTTGGCCGAGGACAGGTCGAACGTCAGGATCGCGTTGGTCTCGACATAGGTCAGAAGGTCGACGCCAAGCGAGCTCAGGACCAGGGGCAACAGGACAGGCCCGATGGCGGCGGTCAGGTCGCTGACCAGCGAATCCAGCAGTGCGGCGGGATCGACGTCATTCCCGGCCGCGTCGTAGAACCGGACATGCTGCACCCCATCGACCACCACGATCCCGGTCAGGACCGGACTGGACAATTCGATGGACAGGTCGATGACGAAGGGAATGTTCAGACTTACCCCGGCAACGGCTGTCCCGGCGGCGATCAGTGTCGCAGGTTGGCCCTGGAATTCGGCGGTTTCCCCGACATCCCAATTGAAATCGGTATTGTCATCCTCGACACGCAAATGGCCAGTCGTGGGGGACTGAAACTCCGAGAAGCTTACAATCTGGTTGGGCCCCAGGCCCAACAGCGCGCCCTGATCTTCGTACAGGGTGATGTCTTGATAGACTGATGGCATTTTCCAGCTCCGCTTGAGGTTGTTTGAACCGCACCAAACGCAAACCATCACAGCGACAGGCAGCACCCCGCCATCCGCCGAAGCGGTTGAAATCGCACGATTGCAACCGGGTGGACGGAGACTGATGGGTTAACCTTGCCTGCCCCGACGCGGAATAACAACCCAAGGGAGAGTACTTTGTTCCAAAGAAAATTCGTAAAAAAACTAATAGGCCTGCAAACGGAAATTACTTGAGCGCAAATAAAAAACCCCGGCGCGACGGCCGGGGTTTCCTAATTCGATACAATCCGGTCAGTTTGCCGCAAGATCCCGCAGGACGTAATGCAGAACCCCGCCGTTTTCGACGTATTCGATCTCGATCGCGGTATCGATCCGGCACTTGATCTGGATCGTCTTTTCGGTCCCATCGGCATAGCGGATGGTGCAGGGGACCAGCGACAGCGGCTTCAGGTCGCCCTCCAGCCCGCCGATGCTGACCACCTCGTCGCCTTTCAGGCCAAGGCTCTTGCGGTTCTCGCCCGGCAGGAACTCGAACGGGATCACGCCCATGCCGACCAGGTTCGACCGGTGGATACGCTCGAACGATTCGGCGATCACGGCCTTGACGCCCAGAAGCGCGGTGCCCTTGGCCGCCCAGTCGCGCGACGAGCCTGCGCCGTATTCGATGCCGCCGAAGATCACCAACGGCGTGCCCGCCGCCTGATAGGCCATCGACGCGTCGTAGATCGAGGTCTGTGACCCGTCCGGCCCCTTGGTGTAGCCGCCCTCGACGCCATCGAGCATCTCGTTCTTGATGCGGATGTTGGCAAAGGTGCCGCGCATCATCACTTCATGGTTGCCGCGCCGGGCACCGTAGGAGTTGAACTCGGATACCGGAACTTGCCGTTCGGTCAGATACTTGCCAGCCGG
>JAKQLM010000455.1 GCA_029567145.1 Pseudomonadota bacterium | reverse complement strand
TTCGGTGATCCTCCACGCCGAGGCGCTGGACGAACACCGCGCCCTGATCCGCGACCATTCCGGGGACTACGGCCGCCCCACCCTGCAATGCCTGGCCTTCGGGGCGGCGCTGGATGCGGACGACGTGACACAGGCCCGCGAAGCCCAGACCCGCCTGACCGCCGACATGCTAACGACGATGGACGGCCACGACCTGATCCTGACCGCGACCACGCTGACCCCGGCCCTGCCCTTCGCCGCCTTCGACGGCGAGAAAGCGGTCTGGACCCCGATGCGCACCATCGCCTTCAACCTGACCGGCCAGCCCGCGCTGTCGCTGCCCGCAGGGTTTGAAAACGGCATGCCGCTTGGCCTGCAACTTATCGCACGGCACGGCGATGAGGACCTTCTCTGCAGGACCGGTCACGCCTTCGAGCGCGCGACGGACCACTCTGTCCAGCGCCCGAGCCTCTGACCCGACACCTTCTGCGCGACGGCCCGAAACCAATCGGGGAGGCGCCAGAGCGGCCCCTCCCCAAAAGTTAACACCACCCTAACGGAAAACGCCAACCCGTTGATTCAAAAAGGGTCTCAGCGTTTGTCCACCGTGGACACTACCGGACCTGCATCCGGTCCAGCCGCAGCTGCGCCGCCCGCCGGTGCCCTTCCAACCCCTCCGAAGCCGCCTGCCGCGCCGCCGGGGGGGCGACCTGCTTGACCCCCTCCTCCGACAGCCACTGATGCGTCGCGATCTTCACATAGGCCCCCACCCAAAGGCCGCCCGTATACCGCCCCGCCGCCATCGTCGGCAGGGTATGGTTCGTCCCGGAACACTTGTCCGAGTAGACCACGCTGGCCAGTTCCCCGATGAACAGCGACCCGTAGTTCGTCAGCTTCTTGGCGAAGTCATGCGGATCCCGGGTATGAACCTGCAGATGCTCCGCCGCGATGAAATCCGAATAGGCGATCATCGCCGCCTCATCGTCACAGACCGCAACCTCGCCGTAGTCCGCCCAGGCCGGCGCCGCGACCGAGGCCGTCGACAGCCCCACCAGCTGCCGCTCCACCTCGACCACCACCGCCTCGGCCAGCGCTCGGTCCGTCGTGATCAACCCCACCCGGGTCCGCACATCATGCTCGGCCTGGGCCAGAAGGTCGGTCGCGATCATCTCCACATCCCCGGTCTCGTCCGCCAAGATGTAGATCTCCGACGGCCCCGCCAGCTGGTCGATCCCGACCGGCCCGAAGACCTGCCGCTTGGCCTCGTTCACGAAGGCATTGCCCGGCCCCATGATCTTCATCACCGCCGGGACCGATTCCGTCCCGAAGGCCATCGCCGCGATCGCCTGCGCGCCCCCGATCCGGAACACCCGATCCGCGCCGGACAGGTGGCACCCCGCCACCATCGCCTGATGGGCATTGGGCGGCAGGCAGGCGATGACCTCCTTCACCCCGGCAACCTTGGCCGGGACAATCGTCATGATCGGCGCGGACAAAAGCGGGAACCGCCCGCCCGGCACATAGCAGCCCACCCGGTCAATCGGGATCACCCGGTGGCCCATATGGACGCCCGGCAGCGATTCCATGTCCAGTGGCAGGACCGTCGCCAGCTGCGCCTCGGCGAACCGCCGAACGTTGGCGATGGCAAACTCGGTGTCCTTGCGGGTCTGGGGGTCCAGAGCGGCGACCGCCGCCTCCCGCTCGGCCAGGGTGACCTCCAGCGCGCCGACGTCGGCCTTGTCGAACCGGACGGAATACTCCCGCACCGCCGCATCGCCCCGCGCCTTCACATCAGCCAGCACGCCCGCGACCAGTTCGGCCACCGGCTTGTTGTCATTTTCGGCGCTGCGACCGGGGGACTTGACCCAGGTGACTTTTGCGGAAGGATAGGGTTCGGACATGGCGGACATCGTGGCTCCTTTCGACCCGGCGGCCGGGCGTGACTATCTGATCGTTTCTAACCTTGTTTGCATACGTCTGCAATTCCTGATTCAGCGCTGCCTGACAGCAGAAAATCGCCCCACGACAAACACGCGACGGTGGACCAAGCAGATGCCTCTTGCCAGGGGCTTGGGCGATGCACTAAGCATATTGCAAACGTATTCAAAACGAGGCGTCCCATGGCGATCACCTGGCTCAAGCGCGGCAAGCCCGAGGCGGAACGCGCGGCGGATGATGCGCAGGTCCGGGCCACCGTCGAATCCGTTCTGGCCGATATTTCCGCCCGTGGCGATGCCGCCGTGCGCGATCTGTCGGTGAAATTCGACAGATACGACCCGCCCGCCTTTCGCCTGACCCCGTCCGAGATCGAGGCCGCGATCCAGAAGGTCGCCCCGCGCGACATTGAGGATATCCGCTTTGCCCAGACCCAGATCCGCCGCTTTGCCGAGGCGCAGCGCGCCAGCATGACGGATGTCGAGGTGGAAACGCTGCCCGGCGTGATCCTTGGCCACCGCAATATCCCGGTGCAATCGGTCGGCTGCTACGTCCCTGGCGGCAAGTTTCCCATGGTCGCCTCGGCCCACATGTCCGTCCTGACCGCCGCCGTCGCGGGCGTGCCCCGGATCATCGCCTCGGCCCCGCCGGTCAACGGGGCACCGCACCCCGCGATTGTCGCCGCGATGCATATGGGCGGCGCGCATGAGATTTACGTCCTGGGCGGGATGCAGGCCGTTGGCGCAATGGCAATCGGAACCGAAAGCATCACGCCGGTGGACATGCTGGTCGGTCCTGGCAACGCCTATGTGGCCGAAGCCAAACGCCAGCTTTACGGCCGCGTCGGGATCGACCTGTTCGCCGGCCCGACCGAGACCATGGTGATCGCCGACGACACGGTAGATGCCGAGCTTTGTGCGACCGACCTCCTCGGCCAGGCCGAGCACGGCTACAACTCGCCTGCCGTTCTGGTGACCAACTCGCGCAAGCTGGCCCAGGCGACACTGGTCGAAATCGACCGCCTGCTGACCATCCTGCCGACTGCCGCAACCGCCTCTGTCTCGTGGCGCGACTATGGCGAGGTGATCCTGTGCGGCTGTCATGACGAGATGCTGGAGGTCGCCAACGACATCGCATCCGAACATGTCCAGGTGATGACCGACCGCGACGACTGGTATCTGAAGCATATGCACAGCTACGGAGCCCTGTTCCTTGGCCCCCGCACCAATGTGGCGAACGGGGACAAGGTGATCGGCACCAACCACACGCTGCCGACAAGGAAGGCCGGGCGCTACACGGGTGGCCTCTGGGTCGGCAAGTTCCTGAAAACACACAGCTATCAGCGCGTGACCACCGACGCTGCCGCCGCCATGATCGGCGAATACGGCAGTCGGTTGTGCATGCTGGAAGGTTTCGTCGGCCATGCCGAACAGTGCAACATCCGCGTCCGGCGCTATGGTGGACAGAATGTCCCCTATGGAGCCGCTGCGGAATAGTATCATGTCATATCGCTTATATCACTTGATACCGATCCAATATCAGTCTAATCACTTACCCATGAGCAACTCATGGATCGAAACAATGCCAAAAATCGAAGTCAGTGACGCCGCCCTTGCCTACTTAAAGAAGCATGCCGAGCCCCTCGTAGACTCCACAGTGTCCGTCCTCGACCGACTTTTGGCGGAACACGCCACACTCGCGTCATCTCCCGGTGATCCCTCGTCATCCCTTGAGATGCGCTTTTCGGGAAAGGACCTTCCCTCAGTAAAGTTCACCACCATTCTCTTCGCCAAGATCGGTGGAAAACCCGTAAGTCAGAAGTCGTGGAACCACATTCTAGAAGATCTGATTGCTGCCTGCGTGGTTTCGGGCGCCGATGCAGGCGAAGTTCAGTCTTTGCTTCAAGCTAATACATTAGACGGGAATCACAGCGAAAACGGCTATAGGTTCGTGCCCGCTGCGGGGTTCTCATTCCAAGGTATTGAAGCCAACCGCGTTTGTCGGAACCTCGCCACACTTGCCGAGCGTTACAATGTATCGCTGGACATCGAGGTTCGCTGGCAGGACGAAGAAAAGGCGGCCTTTCCGAAACAACTCGCACGCATTGTGCTTCCATGACCCTGCCCCGCACCCCTTCGTTCCGTCTGGACGGCCGCCGCGCCCTGGTCGCGGGGGCGTCGTCCGGGATCGGGGCGGCCTGTGCGGTGGCCTTGGCCGAGCAGGGCGCACGGGTCACCCTTTGCGCGCGGCGGGAACCCGAATTGCGGGCGCTGGCCGATGCGATGACCGCCAAAGGGATGCTGGCGGACATCCTGCCGCTCGACATCACTGACATCGCCGCGACCGAGGCTGCCATTGCAGCGCGTCCCGCCTTTGATGTGCTGGTGAACTCTGCCGGGCTTGCCCGCCACTCTCCCGCGATCGAGACCACGCCGCAGGACTATGACGCGGTGTCGAACCTGAATGTCCGGGCGGCCTATTTTCTGACCCGCAGCGTCGCCCGTCGCCTGCTGGCCGAAGGGAAACCCGGAAGCCTGATCAACATCACCAGCCAGATGGCCCATGTCGGCGGGCCTGACCGGGCGGTCTATTCGGCCACCAAGCACGCGGTCGAAGGCATGACCAAGTCGATGGCGATCGAATGGGGGCCGAAGGGGATCCGCGTCAACACCATCGCGCCGACCTTCATCCGCACAGCCCTGACCGTCGATACCTTCGCCAACCCCGACCGCGCCGCCTGGATCGCGTCAAAGATCAAGCTGGGTCGGGTGGGCGAGGTGACCGACATCATGGGGGCTGTCGCTTTCCTGGCCTCGGACGCAGCGGCGCTGATCACCGGAACCTCACTGATTGTCGATGGCGGCTGGACCGCCGGTTGAAAGGACTGACATGACCCCGCAAGAGATGGAAACCCGCATCGTCCGCTACGGCGACCTGCGCCCCTGCAAGACCGCGTTCATCGACGCGCACACGCCGGGCAGCGACCGGAAGGAAAACTTCACGATCATCGGCGGCGGGGTCAGCGAATCCCCCGACCAGCATGTCCATATCGTCGACACGCCCGGCTTCAACATCGGGGCAGCGGGCCAACCCCCGGGATGCCGAAACTCCTTGCACTCGCACCGGACGGCAGAGGTGTTCTTTGTCCTGAAGGGTCGGTGGCGGTTTTTCTGGGGTCGCTGGGGCACGGCGGGCGAGTTCATTGCCGAAGAGGGCGACATCTTCAACATCCCGACCGGCATCTTCCGGGCGTTTGAGAACGTCGGCACCGATTACGGGATGATCATGGCGATCCTGGGCGGCGATGATGCCGGGGGCGGTGTGGTCTGGGCGCCGCAGGTCATCACCGACGCCAAGGATTACGGGCTGGTGCTGGGCAAGAACGGCAAGCTTTACGACACGAAGAAGGGCCAGTCCCTGCCGGAAGGCGTGCCGCCGATGCCCCTTTTGACCGATGAGCAACTGAAGGCCTTCCCCGAACCCACCACGGCAGACGTGATCCCGAACCATGTCGCCCGCTACTGGGACCTGATGGCGCTGTCCGACCGCCAGCCTGCGCCGGTGATCGGCGCGCAGGGCAAACTGCACGACCGTCCGGGGTTCGACGTCGATTTCCTGTCGCGAAACTCGATCCCCGACACGCCCTACACTTTGACCAAGCACGAGGTCCTGATGCCGATGCGCGGGCACTGGCGGCTGTCGTGGTCGGGCGGCTCGACCGTCCTGAACCCCGGCGACACCGCCGCGATCCCGCCGGGGCTGGAACACAGCCTTGCGCCCTCGATGACCGGCGAGGCGAGCCTTTACCGCGTTGTCGCCACCGACGATCCTGCCGGCCCGACCGGCCGCCTGCTGTAAGGACCAAACGCCATGACCCTTCTCGCCACGCATGTCGGATCGCTGCCCCGCCCGCAACAGGTGGTGGACTTTCTCTTTGCCCGCGAGAAGGGCGACGCTTACGACCCCGCCGCCTTCGACGCCTGCATGGCCGCGGCGGTGGTGGAGAACGTCCGGCGGCAAAAGGAGGCCGGGATCGACATCGTCTCGGACGGCGAGGCGTCGAAGATCAGCTACGCCACCTATGTCAAGGACCGCTACACCGGCTTTGGCGGCGATAGCCCGCGCAATGCGCCTGCCGACTTGAAGCTGTTCCCGACCTTCCTCGACCGGCTGGCCAACGAGGGGGGGACGCCAAAATACGCCCGCCCGCAATGCGTGGGGCCGGTGGCGCCCAAGGGCCAGGGCGAGCTTGGCAAGGACATCGCCAACCTCAAGGCTGCTATGGCCGCACATGGGGTGGACCGGGGGTTCATGAACGCGGCCTCGCCCGGCGTCATCAGTCTGTTCCTGCAGAACGCCCATTACCCGACGCGCGAGGCCTACCTTCACGCCCTTGCCGACGCGATGCGCGACGAATACCGCACCATCCTGGACGCTGGGCTGGACTTGCAACTGGATTGCCCCGACCTCGCACTGTCGCGGCACATGCTCTTCACCCACCTCTCGGATGACGAATTCCTGAAGACCGCCGCCACCCATGTCGAAGCCCTGCGCCACGCGCTGCAAGGCCTGCCGCAGGACCGTATCCGGCTGCATATCTGCTGGGGCAATTATGAAGGCCCGCATGTCTGTGACATCGACATGGCCAAGGTCTTTCCGCTGCTGATGACCGTCCCCGCCCGCTATGTCCTGTTTGAGACGGCGAACCCCCGGCACGGCCACGAATGGACCGTGTTCCGCGACCGCGCAGCCGAGATTCCCGACGACAAGGTCCTGATCCCGGGTGCGGTGGACACCACGACGAACTTTGTCGAACACCCCGACCTTGTGGCGCAACGCCTTGAACGCTTTACCAATATCCTGGGAACCGACCGCGTGATCGCCGGGTCGGACTGCGGCTTTGGCACCTTCGCGGGCTTCGGCGCGGTGGCCCCTGAAATCGCCTGGGCCAAGCTGGCCACGCTGAAAGAGGGCGCGCGGCGCGTTGGATGACCCCGCTTGTCATGATCCCCGGCATGATGTGCGACGCCCGGATGTGGGGCGGGATCGACCGTGACCTTGGCGTTCCGGTGATCCACCACATCCCCACCGGGGCCGCCAGCATGCCCGACCTTGCCGCAACCTTCCTGGCCGACGCCCCGCGCCAGTTTGCCCTCGCCGGTCTTTCGATGGGCGGCATCCTGGCGATGGAGCTTTTGCGTCAGGCCCCCGACCGTATCACCCGCCTTGCGCTTCTGGACACCAACCCCCGCGCCGAGACGCCTGCCGCCCAATCCCGCCGCGCCGCTCAGGTCACCCGCGCCCTGACGGGTGATCTGGAAGGCGTTATGCGCGACGACATGAAGCCGAACTACTTGGCCGAAAGCCCGAACAAACCCGCCATCCTGGACCTCTGCATGGACATGGCGCTCACACTTGGGCCGCAGGTCTTTGCCCGCCAGTCCGCCGCCCTGCGGGACCGGCCCGACCAGCAGGCGACGCTTGCCGCCTTCACCGGCCCGGCCCTTGTCCTGATGGGGGCCGAAGACACGTTGTGCCCGCTGGATCGCCACCAGTTGATGCACGACCTGATGCCGCAATCGCGGCTGCAGATCATCGCCAACGCGGCGCATCTGCCGCCGCTGGAGCAACCCGACGCCACCGCCCGCGCCTTGCGCGCCTGGCTTGCCTGAAGGACCGACCCATGCCGATCACCGATCTGAAAGCCCACTTCGCCGCCGAAGGCACCGCTGTGAACGGCTGGTGCGCGATCCCCTCTCCTGTGACGGCCGAGATCACGGGCCGCGCCGGGTTCGACATGGTAACGGTGGACCTGCAGCATGGCCTGATCGACTATCAGATGGCGCTGACCATGTGCCAGGTGCTGCAGGGCCTGCCCGCGCCGGTCCTGTGCCGTGTGCCCTGGAACGAACCCGGCATCATCATGAAATGCCTTGACGCGGGCTTTTCCGGCCTGATCTGCCCGATGATCAACACGGTGGACGATGCGCGCAGTCTGGTCGAGGCCGCGCGCTATGCCCCG
Organism: Pseudomonadota bacterium; assembly: GCA_029567145.1. Classification (GTDB taxonomy): domain Bacteria; phylum Pseudomonadota; class Alphaproteobacteria; order Rhodobacterales; family Rhodobacteraceae; genus Tabrizicola. The sequence continues at coordinate 13,830 of JAKQLM010000455.1, read as the reverse complement.
CTTGGCGGACGTTCGTTCGGCCCCACGCGGGCAAACATGGTGCATGGGGCCGCCTATGCCCAAGGCGCGAACGACAGGATTCTGCTGCTGGCGATGATCGAGACCCGCGAAGCGCTGTCCAATCTGGATGCGATCCTTGGGGTGGACGGCATCGACGGTGTCTATGTCGGCCCGTCCGACCTTGGCCTGTCGCTTGGCCATGAACCGACACTGGACCCGACCGCGCCCGAGGTCATCGACGCGATTGCCCGGATTGCAGCCCGGACCCGCGCGGCGGGTCGGGTTGCCGGGGTTCACACCGGCTCGCCCGCCATGGTCAGGGCGATGCTTGACAAGGGGTTCCACTTCGCGTCGCTTCTGACCGATGTCCGCCTGTTCACCAACGCGCTGGCAAAGTCGCTGGCCGAGGTCCGGGACACACGCGCCGAGACTGTCAGCGGCTACTGATCAGGGGGCCGCACCGCCCCGGCCTTTTTGATGCCGCAACCTTGCTTGACAGTGCGCAGGTCCGCCGTTGGTCGACCCTTCGTCGGAACGACGCCTGCTGGACGTCACGGCCTGTCGCGCGCCAGCAAGCAGGCCCGCGATCAGGGTGCGTTCGCCCCGCCGTGCCTTGGCGCGCTAGGCGGACCGCTTGAAGATCTTCCGGTTTCCCGCCCATTTCAGCAGCAGATGGTCCGCCATCAACCCCATGAACGCGACCGCAAAGCCCAGGACCAGACCCTTGCCGACATGGTTCGATGACAGCGCCCGCTGCATTTCCTGGCCCAGGTCCTGCGTCCCGATGAAGGCGGCGATGATCACCCTGAACAGCGCGAACATGATCGACTGGTGCGCCCCGACGACCAGGGTCGGCACGGCCAATGGCAGCTTCACGTGACTTAGAAGCTGTCCGGCACTTGCCCCGGACATCTGCGCCGACTCCACGATTTCGGGCGGGATCATCCGAAGGCCCTCGATCGTGTAGCGGATGATCGGGACCGTGGCGAAGACCATGACCGCGGCCACGACGGCGACGTCAATCACCCCGAACAGCATGATCACCGGGATCAGGTAGATGAAGCTGGGGAAGGTCTGGGCCGTATCGCGGACCAGAAGGAAGCGCCGGGCGCGGGTCTCGTTTGCGGCCCCGATGAGGCCGAGTGGAACGCCGATCACTATCGCCAGCGTCACCGAAACGAAGACGGTGTAGGCGGTGATCATTGCCCGGTCCCACCAGCCCGGCATGCCGATGAAACTGGCCAGCACGACCATCGCCAGGCTTTGCAAGGTCACCTGGTTGACGCCGATCAGGATTTCGGTCCGGACGGCATGCAGGCGGAAGCGGGTCATCAGTTGCAGCCGGGTCGTGCCGCTCATCTTGCCACTTTCGATGATTCCGGGCGACAGGCCGCCCAGACCAAGAAGGGTCATCCGGATCATCGGCGGGACCGAAAAGATGATCGTGACGATGGCCCCCGCCTTGGGCCCCACGCCGATGAAGACGACGACCGGGATCATGTAGGCGAAATGCGGCAGGGATTGCGCGATGCTCAGGACCGGGTTCAGGATGCGCTCGGCCAGCCGCGACCGCGAGGCAAGGGTTCCCATCACCGGGCCGAAGGCGACCGAAAAGGGCACGGCGATGACGATGACCGACAGCATCTCCATCGCCCATTTCCACTGGCCCATCACGGCGATCCAGACAAAGGTCCCGCCCGCCAGCGCGGCCAGCCGCCAGCCCGCCAGCGCATAACCCGCCGTCGCGGCGGTGGCGGCGATCACCCCTCAGGGAATGGGGCCGATCTGCGGCCAGCGCGATTTGTCGTAAAGCAGGTTCGCCGTCACATCCAGGCAGAACTCGACCATAGCGGAGAACGCGCGGGTGACGGCCATCAGGCCCAGGTCGTCACGGGCGAAGTTGAAGACGGCGTTGATCCAGTCGGCAAACGGCAGGACCATGCTTTCGGGCAGACGGATCAGGCCTGCGGGCAAGACGCCCCAGAAGACGACAGGCACCAGCGCGGCCAGCAGGTTCACGCGCGCCCGGTCGATGCTTTCGGTGAACTTCGCAACATTGGGCGTGGCAGGGGCCATCTCGATGCGGCCGGGCGTGTCCACCTGTTCGACCGCGCCATCCTTCGTGATCGCGATGCGGTCGGCCAGGCGCAGAGCCTCGTCGAAGTCATGGGTGATGAAGACGATGGTCTTGGCCAGCACCCCCGTCAGCCGCAGGAATTCGTCCTGCATCTCGCGCAGGATCAGGGGGTCCAATGCGCTGAACGGTTCGTCCAGAAACCAGATGTCCGGCTCGACCGCCAGAGACCGGGCGATGCCCACGCGCTACTGCTGGCCGCCCGACAGTTCGCGCGGGAAAAAGCCGTCGCGGCCCGCAAGGCCGACCAGGGCCAGCATCTCGCGCGCCCGGGCAATGCGCGAAACCCGGTCCTGTCCGCGCATCTCCAGCGGGAAGGCCACGTTCTCCAGCGCCGTGCGGTGGGGAAACAGGCCAAAGCTTTGGAACACCATCCCCATCTACTTGCGGCTGAGGTCGATCAGCTGCGGTTCGGTGAAGCTGCCGATGTCGCGGCCTTCCACTTCGACACTGCCCGACGTGATGTCGAGAAGCCGCGCAAGGCAGCCTCCTGATCGGAAAGGGCCACCCGGAGTGTCCGGGAGGCAAGGTGTCAGTCACCAATGGATGACGCCGATAGTCATTCGGTCCAGGGCTTCCAAACCGCCTCGTTCGCATCTATCCAGGCGGTGGCAGCGTCCTCGGGTTCCATGCCGTCGATGTCGACCAGCTTGGCCATTTCGGCGATCTGGGCGTTGGTGAAGGTCACCTTCTGCAACGTGCCATAAGCTGCGGGCCACTTGTCCTTCATCCCGTCCCAGGCGGCGATCTTCAGATAGCCGTTGGCCGGGTTGCCGCAGTCATAGGTCTTGTCCGGGATCGTGCCGACGGCCGGGTCCTTGTCGTAGCCTTCGACCCATTTGGGGAAACTGACGAATTCACCCGGCCAGACCGCTTCGGCAAAGTTCGGGGTCCAGTTGAACAGCACGAGCGGGGTCTTGTCCGTTTGGGCGGCAGCAATCTCGGCCCAAAGCGCGGCGGCAGACCCTGCGTTCACCCCGACAAAGTTCATCCCCAAGGCATCGACCTTTTTCTGGTCGTGCTTCAGCCAGTCCACCGGCCCGCCAAGGAAGCGGCCCTTGTCGCCGGTTTCAGGCGTCGCGAACTTGGCGGCGCACGCGTTCAGCGCCTGCCAGTCCGGCAGGCCGGGGCAGGCCTTCTTGGTCCACATCGGATGCCACCAATCCTCGCGGGTGACCGCATTGTGGCTGGTCACGTCATGGATGCCGCCCTTTTCGACGGCCGCCCGGAACGACGCGCCAAAGGCCCCTTCCCAGACTTCCAGCTCCAGCGTGGCATCGCCCAGACGCATGGCCATGGTTTTCGATCCCTGTTCATGTCGCGCCAAGGGCGGCGGCGACGTTTCCCCGGAAAATCGACCGCTTCCCTGAGAGGCAACGCCATGCAAGCAATGTGAACGTGGCAGACCCCAGCCACGAACGGGCTAGAGAAAGGTGTTACAAAAAGTTAACCGGACCGCGCCGCCATCGGGAGCCGCATGACCTCTGCCGCCCATATCGTCGTGATCGAGGAAGACCCCGTGATCCGCACGGCGCTGACGGGCTATCTGGAAGGCTTCGGGTGCCGGATCACCGCCTGCGCGGGGGCCGAGGCGGCCGAAAAGGTGCTGGCCCAGGAAAGCCCGGACCTGCTGATCGTCGATATCAACCTGTCGGGCAAGGACGGGCTGGAGGTCACCCGCGAACAGCGGGCGCGGTCGGAAATCGGGATCATCCTGCTGTCTGGCCGCACCGACGACGTCGACCGGATCCTGGGCCTGGAGGTTGGGGCCGACGACAATGTCTGCAAGCCCTTCAACCGGCGCGAACTGCTGGCGCGGGTAAAGAACCTGTTGCGGCGCACGGCGACGATGCGGCAACGGACGCGCCGGGTCGTGCATTTCGCGGGGTTCACCTTCGACACCGCCGCGCGCCAATTTCACCGATGGCCCGAAGCAGCCGCGCTTCTTCGGCACGTCACATGGCGAGGGCTACGTCTTTACTGTGCCGTTGTTCTGAGGCCCGCCTGATCGTCCAGCGCGCACAGCGACCGGGTCAGGTCGCGCCCGGCGGCAGAGGCCGCGGCCAGAAGCGGCGCCAGCGCGTCAGGTCCCTGGATCGCATCCCGTCGCGACACCGCGGCAAGGACGGCCACCAGGTCTGGCAGGGCAAAGTTCCCGACCGCCCCTTTCAGCTGATGCGCGCGGCGATCCACCTTGTCGGCCGCGCCCGACCGGACCGCCTTGGCAATCGCTGTGACCTCTGGGCCCTGGCGATCCAGCATCAGCCGGACAAGATCGCGCGTCATCGCCGGGCCAAGATCCTCCAGCGTGGCGCTGGCCACCGGGGCGACGCTGTCCCCGCAAAGCCGCCCCAGCACACCGGCCACAGCCTTGGGTCTGAGGGGCTTTGGCCACCACCGCGTCCATCCCGGCCGCGCGGCAGGCCTTGATGTCTGCCGCCTGCGCATGGGCCGAGACGCCGGTGATCGGCAAGGCGGCCAGTCCGGGCATCCTGCGCAACCGCCAGTTCAAGCGCCGCTTCGCCGATTCCGGCAATGACCGGATGGTGGCCCAGCCCAGTCAGGAACCCATCGGCAACCGCCTGGTTCACCGGGTGATCCTTGACCTCCAGCACCGCACGCGGACGCAGGCCCGGGACAGGCGGTGGATGCCGGACCGGGCGGGCCGTTCCGTGCTGGAAGGGGACATGCAGGGTGAAGGACGCCCCCTGCCCCCGTTGGCTTGCAACGGTCAGAACACCCCCCATCAGACCGGCAAGGCGTCGGCTGATCGTCAGGCCCAGGCCGGTCCCGCCATGCGTCCGCGCGGTCTGCGGGTCCTCTTGCTGGAACGCGTCGAAGCTGCGTTCCAGCGCATCGGGGGCGATCCCGCGGCCAGTGTCGCTGACCGTGAAGCGCAGCCTCAGGGGGTCTGCATCGACCGGCCCCTGCACGGTCACGGCGATCCGCACGTCGCCCTGGTCGGTGAACTTGACCGCGTTCGAGACCAGGTTGAACAGGATCTGCCGCAGCTTGCCCATGTCGCCGCGCAACGGCGGCAAGGCAACCTCTGGCAGCTCGATCACCAGCCGCAGCCCCTTTTCCTCGGCCATCGGTGCCATGAGAAGTGCTATGTCGCCCAACGCCTCGGCCAGATCGAAGTCCAGTGTGTCGCCGACCGTCTGGCCCTGTTCCAGCTTCGAATAGTCAAGGATGCTGTTCAGAAGTCCCATCAGCGCCTTGCCCGACGCACGGGCCGCATCCAGCCGCGCCACCTGGTCCGGGGTCAGTCCCCCCCCCTTGGCAGATTGCTCAGCATCTCCAGGACGCCATTCATCGGCGTGCGAATTTCGTGGCTCATCATTGCCAGGAACTCGGACTTCGCCCGGCCCGCCGCCTCGGCCCGGTCGCGCGCCGCGTCATGTGCCGCCACCTCGCCGCGCAGGGCCTCGGTCTGCTCGTCCACCAGGCCCTGCAGTTCGCTCCGGTGGCGGCGCAGCTCTTTCAGGTGCCGCTCGCGCTCTGCTGCCAGGTCCCCATTGGCAATGGCCTGCTGGCGGAAGACCTCGGCCGCGCCCTCCATCCGCGCGATCTCGTCAGCGCCCGAGGGGTTGATCGCGTCGCCCAGATCGCCATTGGCCAGCCGTGTCATCCGTGACGACAGCACATCCAGCACCAGACCAGCCGTCTCGAAGATCGCTGCCGTTTCGGGTGGCGACGATGGCGCGGCCCCCACGACCCGCAGAAGGACGCGCACCCGATCGGCCCGCCGCGGACCCTGCACGGGCTCAAGCCGACGCGAGATGACCCTGATCCGCGCCGCCAGTTGATCGCGCAGCGCTTGCAGATCGGCCTGCGACTGCACCCCCACCACGCGGTTGAGCAACAGCCCCACTTCGGACGCATGTGATCAGAGTTCGAACATCAGGCCCATCTGGAACAGAGCGACCTCGATCAGCCTGTCCAGCGTGGCAAGTCGCGTTGCCGGGTCGGCGGTGTCCGTTCCATCCATGCCATACAGGCTGGAGATCATCGCCGAGGTGCCCATTTCGGCATTCGCCACCAGCGTCTCGGCGATCTCTGTCAGTTCGGCTGCGGCCGCCAGACCCTCGTGCAGTTGCGCGTCGCGCCGGGCGATCAGGCTGATCCGCTGCAGCATCAGCCGGTCGATGGCGGTAAGGGCGCGGCGCAGACCTTCCTCGACGCGCAAAGCATTGGCCAAGGCATCGCCCGGCAATCCGTCCTGCCACCGCAGGCAGCGATGTGATCGAGGGGTCGCTCGCCCCGGCCAGCTTCATTCCGGTCTTTTCCCTGGAGGCAACGCCTGCGCCGGATGTGACGCCCCAAGGGTTCCGTCGCCACGCCTACGGCCCGAACGCCGCCCCTTGACGATGTGCCGACAGGACGCTTTGCACCCAAGGGACTGCAGTCAGGACAGCGGATGTCCGACCCCGGCCCCGTGCGCGAACCGTCGGCGGGCTGGGTCGCCATTCCGGGCCGTTGGACGGCACTCAACGCAACGGATGCAGCCAGTGCCCATGTCCGGGCGTCGGACTGTCCCGGACCCAAGGGAATGTCGCTTGGGCGGAGCGGGCGCAAAAGCCGGTCATCCGGGTTCCGTGCGGCGCAGGTCGGCGGCGATCCACGCCAGGCGCAAGGCCTTGGCTGCAGTCGATGGCGGAGACAGCAGACGGTCGACCGCCTCAAGCCTTGCGACAGCAATCCGGTCGGCAAGCTTGGTGTCCGGCGGCAGCCCCTGGCCCAGTTCCAGCGCGGCCAGCAGCAGGTCCTCGCTCAGCCGACGCCCGGGCGGCGAGGGTTCGACCAAGCGCCCCTTGCCGGACCAGCGCCGGACCTGCGCCAGCCAGCCAGCCTCGGGCCAGGCAGGCGGTGGATCAAGCGTCGGGTTCCAGACCAGCGCACCCTTCGGCCCGTGAAGAACCGACACCAGATCGAACCGCAACCGCCCCATGATCTCGCGCGCTTCGACCAGGAACCGGGCACCACGCGGCACACGGGTAAGCGCAGTCAGGGCGGGCGCGGCCAAGCCCTCCAGGGCCACGGTCAGCGGCCGCCCGCCCCGATCGCGCATTTGCAGCACCACGCCCGATCCGGTCTGGACCGGCGCGTCGCAGACCGCCGGGGCAAGGATGGCCGGTCGCACCTGTCCGTCGCACAGAAGGGCCGGGCCAAGCTCGTCCCAAAGCTGACGCCGCAGGACCGGCCAGTCGGTGTGCTCGGGCAGGGTCGCGCCAAAGCCCGCCTGGACACGGGCGACGCAGTCCGCCGAAAGACGCAGGTCGTCGGATAGAAGCGGCGCTTCGATCTGCAGAACCTGGCCCAAGGCGTGCGCTGCAGAGGGCAGACCCAGCATCGGCCGACGGTAGGCCGCCTGGGGATCAAAGCTTGGGTCCAGCCCGTCCGGTCGCGCCGCCCCGGTCGCGATCCAGCGCCTGCCCTGGGCGTCCCACCCCCACAGGCGAAGGCCCCGCGCGCCCGATGCAGACTGCCAGCGGCGTGCGCCAAGCATCCAGACCGACAGGGGCGGCTGCGGGGGATACTGCCGCCGCAGCAGGCCCGCCAGCCGGGGATCGGGGTCCGGACCGGCCAGCACATGTGCCAACGCCTGCGCCCGCGCCGCCGCGATCAGAAACGCCGGGGCATCGGCCCCGTCCACCCGGTTCTCCAGCCCGATTGCCCGTTCGACCAGATCGCGCAACACGCCCGCCAGACGCGGCGCTGCGTCAATGCGCGCCGACAAGGCCAGGTCCAGCAGCCGGTCCGCCGCAAGCCCACCATAGCCCAGGACGACAGGCCCGACGGCCGCTTCGATCTCTTGGCCAATGGTGTCCAGCAGAGTTCGGTCAAAGCCCTCTGCGGTGTCCGACGGCTCTGGCCCCGTCGGCAGCGCCACACCCCGGGCACCCCGCACCACCAGTGCCGCCGCCGTGACGGCCAGGCGACGGCGACCGTCCGCACTCTTCCAGACGGCCCCGCGCAGGCCTGCCCCGGAGAGAAAGGTCACCGGATGGGGCAGCCCCGGCAGGGTCAGTGTCAGGCTGGTTGCCCCGTCACCCGGGTCCGGCAGCGCTGCGCCCTGCATCAGACGGACCGCAGCGGCAAGGTCGCTGCCGGCAAAGGCCAGGACCTCGGCCTCGGACAGCGCGGCGATCTCTGCGGCCACGTCTGCCCCGGGCGCCGGGTCACCGGACCGCAGCGCCAGGATGGCGGCCAGCACATGCAGGCAAAGGCCGGTTGCCGGACAGGGACAGCGGGCGCTGGCGATCCCCTTTGCGCCCAGCGTGACGGTTAGCCCGTCAACCTCGACCTCGGCTGTGGCCCACCCGGTCGTGGCCCCCCCGGTCGTGGCCCCCCCGGTCGTGACTGCCCCGATGCGCGCCGCCTTTGCCCGCCGCAAAAGCCCGGTCGACCCCAGCGCCGCCAGCGCCGGATCGTCCAGGCCCTCCCACCACGGCGACGCGGTCATGCCATCACCGTTGCCAGCCACCCGGCCAGCCGGTCGGGGGTCATCGCACCGATCTGCATGCCCAGGTCGGCCAGCCGCGCCGCCACGCGACGATCGTGGAACGGATCGCCCCGGTCATCCAGAGCCGCAAGGCCCAGAAGCCGAACCCGCGCCTCGACCAGTTGCGCGACCTGCGTCTCCAGCCGCCGGGTAGAGCCCCCTTCGCAAAAGTCGCTGATCAGGACCAGAACACAGCGGGACGGATCGTCAACCAGCCCCGCACAATACTGCATCGCCCCCCCGATATCGGTGCCACCGCCAAGGCGCACGGTCATCAGCGTCTCCAACGGATCGGTCAGCCGGTCGCTGACATCGACAACCTGGGTGTCGAACAGCACCATACGGACCCGCACGCCCGGCAGCCCCGACAGGATCGCCGCCATCACGGCCGAATGGATGACGCTGTCGGTCATCGACCCCGACTGGTCCACACACAGGATCACCTGCCAGGGCAGGCTGCGGCGCTGGCGGCCGTGAAAGAACAGCCGCTCGGGGATCAGTCGCCCGGTTTCGGGATCGATATGCGCAAGGTTCCGTCGCAGGGTCGTGCGCGCGTCGAAATCGGCAGCGCGCGCCAGCCGACCCCTGGCCTGTCGGTTGCGCCGACCCGAAAGCGCAAGTTCGATCCGGGGGCGCAGGCGCGCGGTGATGTCGTCGACGACCCGGCGGACCGTTTCGCGCAAAAGCGCCAGCAATGCCGGGGGCAAGGTGCCGCGCATCGACAGCAAAAGCCGCAGCGTGGCGGGGCTTGGGTCTACCCGCGCCAGCACTTCGGGGTCGGCCAGAAGATCGGCCAGGCGAAAGCGGTTCAGCGCGTCGGCCTCGATCCGCTGGCAGGTCGATTTCGGAAAAAGCTTGCGGATGCGCCCCAGCCAGTGAAGCGCCTCGGGACGCGACGGCTGGGTGCCGCCCGGGCCCCTGCGCGCGTCCGCCGGGGCCGCCTGGTAAAGCCAGGTCAGCGCCTCGTCCTGCCTGGCGGCCTCGCCTTCGGGATCGGGCAAGGCACCCGAGGCGGCCGGCCCAAGCGCCATGCGCCAGCGGCGGGCGGCGTCGGTCATGGCCGGTCCCCCGTGGCAAGCGCCAGCCAGTCGCCAAGGCCCTGGGTCGCAAGGCCAGCGACCACCGTCTGCAACGCCGCCACCTCGCCTGCATCCAGCGCCGTCTCGGTGGGACCCAGGGCGTGCCGGCGCGCGACATGGGTGGCAAGACGCTCGGTCTCCTGCGCGGTCAGGGACAGGAAGGCCAGGCGCAGCTCTGGCAGCAGTTCCAGAAAGGCGGCTTCGTCGATCCGGGCAAGATAGGCGTCAACGGCATCCATCACCGGGCCATTCCTGCACAGGATCGCCGGAGCCGCGCGCAACAGTCCGGCCAGGAATGCGCTGCGCCCGTCGCCAAGGTCCATGCCGCAAAGGCCGCCCGTCACCGCCGCTGCCACCTCTGGCTCTGCCCGCCGCCCGGCCTGCACCCCAAGCCCCAGTGCCGCGCCCAACAAGGCGGGCGGTGGATTGGACTCGGCCAGCCGGTCAAGGGCCGCGGCGAACCGGCCCGCATCAAGCGCCTCGCCGCCCGGACCGGCGACCAGCGCCGTGACCAGCCGCAGCGCATCAATGGCCGCAGGCAGATCATCTGCGGGCCGACCGGCCAGGCTGTCGATCAGCCAGACCAGCCGGTCAAAGGCCGCACCGACCAGCGCCCCGGCACCAAGCGCGGCGGGGGCCCGCAATGGCCCTCGGGTCACGACAACCAGGTTCAACTGGCGCAGCGTCTCGGCCAGGGCGGCAAGATCACCCGCCCCCGCAATGTCGTGCGCCAGACGCCCGGCCAGCGGCGCAAGCTCTGCCCCCAGCCCGGCCAGAAGCCCGCGCAGCATCAGACCACACCGCTGCGGCAGGTCGCCGCGCCGGGCCTCGGCCTCCAGCGCGTCATAGTCCAGCATCAGCCGCGCCGCGCAGGCGGTGGGCAGCGTATCGCCCAGCGCCGCGCATTCGATCAGCCGGGCTTCCACCCGCGCGGACCAGGCGACGGACCAGTGTTCATGCAGCCGCACCGGGTCGGGTCCGGCCTGATAGTCCGGCCCGGCCGTCATGGACCCCACGCCCGTGTCAAGCACCGCCATCGCATGCAGAAAGGCCGAGGCGGCGCGGTGCGCAGGCTTTCGGCGCACTTCCAGCCGCCGGTCACGCGGCGTGCTGTCGGTCACGGCAAAGCGCAACGCGGTGGCACGGGCCTGGGCATCGGCGACCAGGGGCGGCACTCCGGCGGCGCGGCAAACCTGGCCCAGACGAGTGCCGCGCAGATACCGGGCAAAGTCACCGGTCCACACCGCGCGATCGGACGCCTCCCCCTTGAGCAGCGCACTTCGGGCCGCGTCAAGCAGGTCCTGCCGCAGCGGGCCGGGTCGTCCGCGCAGACGGGCCAGCCCCTCGGCCAGGCGCAACGCTTCGACCAGGGCGGGGACCGGGAACAGGTGCCCCGCCGTCCGCAGCGCCCCGGCATGGCCGGTGATCAGGGCCAGCGCGGTCGCACCCCAGGCCGGGGCGGCGCCGGTCGCCTGCGCCTCGAACCACAGCCGGTCGTAGTAGCCAGGCAAAGGCAGGCCCGCGCCATACCCGCCCAGCGCATCCAGTGCCGCAAAGCCGTAGCGCACAAGGTATGAGGCCGCTGCAGGGGCCGCTGCATCGGCGTCCAGCGGTGTCTCGGGGTCGCAAAGCACTGGCGCATGATAGCCCCCGACCACCACGACCACCCGAGGGGACGGCCCCTCGCCCAGGGCGGCGCGGACATGCCCTGCCATCCGCGCCTCGCGCCGCAGGGTCAATGCGTCGGGCGGCGACGCCGTGCGCAGACCCAAGCAATAGGCCCCGACATCGCGGAAGAAGCTCCGCCAGTCGCCGGTGCCAAGCCGCGTCTCGAAAAGGTGGTCCCACAGGTCATGCCCGTCGCGACAGCCGGTCGCCCGGCAAAGCGCGTTGATGTAGTCCCCGCTGGTAAAGGGCAGGTCGTCCTGCAGAGACTGGGCGACGGCCGGGGTCGGGCTGTCGGGGAAGGCCCCGCTTGGCAGGTCGATGAACCGCAGGCTGGCCCCGGCTGCGCGCCCCGCCTGCAGCGCGGCATATTCGGGCGAATGCGCGGTCAAGGGATAGTGGCTGGCCGTGCGCAGGGTGGCCGCCCCTTCGACAGCCGTCAGGGCGATGATCGCCACGGGGGGCCGGGTCCCGGGGTCAAGGATGTTGCCGATGTGGCGGTCGAAATCCTCGGGTCCCTCGATCAGGACATGGGTGGGCCGAACCTCTGCGATCAACGCCGAAAGCGCCCAGGCACAGGCCGGAGAGTGGTGGCGCACCGGCACGACCCAAAGCCCCCGCTCGGGCGAGAACAGGCGCTGCATCGCCCGGCCCATGGCCTCGCGGTCCTGCATCGTGCTGCCTCAGGTCCCGTCGCAGAACGCTGCCCAGGCGCGGCTTGACCGCGCGCGCGGACGGGCGATCTGGTCGACATAGGCGCGCAGTTTCTTGGCATCCTCGGGGTCGTCCTTGAACACCACGCCGCGCAACTGCCCCGCGACATGCGCGGCAGTCAGCGGCCCGCCGTCCAGATAGGCCGCCGCCAGGCTGGCGGCATGGACCGTGTTCACCGCCTCGGCGGTCGACATGATGCTGGACGGCTGCGCCACCACCGTGCCGTCCGCCGTCCGCCCGGTCCGCAGGTCGCGGAAGACCGTGACCAGCACGTCCAGCAGATCGGCCTCTGGCGTCGGAATGGCCGGGTGATCTGCCAGCCGGTCCGCCAGTTGCCGCGCGATCAGCGCGCGTTCAAAGGCGGGATCGCGGATCGGCTCGACGGTCTCGAAGTTGAACCGCCGCTTCAGCGCGCCCGACATCTCATGCGTGCCACGGTCGCGCAGGTTGGCCGAGGCGATGACGTTGAACCCCGGCGCGGCGCGGATCTCGGTCCCTTCGCCCAGTTCCGGTACCGCCAGCGTGCGTTCGGACAGGATCGAGATCAGGGCGTCCTGCACCTCTGGCGGGCAGCGGGTCAGCTCTTCGATCCGCACGATCTGCCCGCTGCGCATCGCCGTCAGCACCGGCGACGGCACAAGTGCGCGCGCGCTTGGCCCCTCGGCCAGCAGAAGCGCATAGTTCCAGCCATAGCGCAGATGGTCCTCGACCACACCAGCCGAGCCCTGGACGACCAGCCGGGAGGTGCCACTGATCGCGGCGGACAACAGTTCGGACAGCATCGACTTTGCCGTGCCCGGTTCGCCGACCAGCAACAGCCCCTGCAACCCCATGACCGAAACGATGCAGCGGTCAACCAGCGCATCGTCGCCCCAGAACTTGCGCGTCACGCCCCGCGCGTCGTCGCCTGTAACAAAGGCGCGGACCGCCCGCGGCGACAGCCGCCAGCCGGGCGGCCGCGGACCGGAGTCCGTGGCCGCCAGACGCGCCAGCTCGTCGGCAAAGCGGGCCTCGGCGGGCTGTTTCTGGACCGCTTCTACCACGGAGACCTCCGTTCCCAGTCCGGATCGAACACCCCCTTGGAGGCCGCTGCGTGATAGTCGTGCCAGCACTCGGCCAGCAGGACCGGCGGCACCTTGGCAGGCGGCACCTCGCCCCCGGGCTTGCCATCGCGGTCGCGTGCAAAGCGCAGGTCGTAGATCACGGCGGTCAGGTTCTCTTCCGGCAGGCAGTTGCCCGAAAAGTTGATCGTGGCGATCAGCCCGGCGACCGGGAACCGGCGCAGGTAGTGGCCGAAATGCCCGCCGTCTTCGGCAGCACCCCTGTCATAGCCCAGTTTCTTGGCCAGGCCCCGGACGGTGAAGGTGTCGGTGACCCAGCCATTGCGGTCGGCGATGCTTTCGGCGTCCGCAACCACCGCCCCGGGGGCCGCCCGACCGAACTGCGCGAACAGCGGCGTGACGTCGTGGTCCTTCAGATGCGCCAGCCAGGCGGCATCGGCGGCGGGGCCGACCAGCATCGCATGGGCCAGCCCGATCCCGGCAAAGGCCGCCGGGTCGATCGCTGCATCGTCGGCGCCGATGAAATCGCCCTCGGGCGTGGGGCGGAAGGCAGACAGGATGGCCCCGTCAGCGTCCAGCCCAAGCCAGACCAGCTGTTCGCTGGCTTTGCGCAGGACCGGGTGGCCGTGGATGTCGCCCAGCCATTCCGCCACAGGCCAGACCCGGCCCGAA
>JAKQLM010000587.1 GCA_029567145.1 Pseudomonadota bacterium | reverse complement strand
GGGGCGGACAGGGCGGCAAGCCGGGCCTCGGTCGGGGCAAGGCCGGTGCGGCCGATTTCCTGGGACAGCGTCTCGGCAGCCAGCGGAGAGGTGGCAAGGGCAAGGGCAAGGCAAAGGGCAAGGATGCGCATCGCGAACTCCAATCTGAATGGGCAGAGTGTGCGACCCCGCGTCCGCCGGGGCAAGTCAGGAAGTCTGGCGACGCGGCTTTACAGAAAGAAGGCGGTTGCCTAGGAACGGGCCGTGCGCCATGTCATCACCCTTTCGACGATCCCGCCGCGGTTTGCCGGGATCGGACCTGCCCTGCGGTCGCTTGTGGCCCAGCGGTCGCGGCCCGAGGCGGTCGAGCTGTATATCCCGCGCAGCTATCGCCGGTTTCCGGACTGGGGCGGCGGCCTGCCCGAGGTGCCGGAGGGCGTGCGGATCGTTCGCGTTGACGAGGACCTGGGCCCGGCGACCAAGATCCTGCCTGCGGCACGGGCCTGGCGCGGCTCCGGGGTAGAGCTGATCTATCTGGATGACGACCGGATCTACGATCCGACCATGGCGCAGACCTGCCTGGCGTTGCGAAAACGCCATCCCGGGACGGCGCTTTGCGGCGCGGGGTTCAGCCTTGCCGAGCGTTATGGCTATGCGGTGTCCGACGGTCCCCAGCCACGGGCGGTCAAGGCCGCCGATCCGCGGCAGCAAGCGGGATTCCAGCTGCGCAAGTTGTGGCTGACCCTGAACACCCGGGGCAAGGTCACGCGGGCCCCGTATTGGCGGCGATTTGACAGGTCCGGCTACGTGGACATTGCCGAAGGGCTGGGCGGCGTGATGGTGCAGCCCGAGTTCTTTGACGACGCGGCATTCGCGATTCCGCCGATCCTGTGGACCGTGGATGACATCTGGTTGTCGGGCACCCTGGCCCGGCGCGGGATACCGATCTGGGTCGATTGCCGCCTGCGCAAGATCCGGACGATGATCGACGTGTCGCTGACCGATCCGCTATACAAGCTGGTCGTCGAAGGGGTCGGTCGGCTGGAGGCGGACCGGGCCTGCATCGAGCACATGCGCAGGACTTACGGCATATGGGGCGGTGTCGCGGCCCAAAGCACCTGACCGCGCGGCAGGATGTCGGGCTGGCGGGCCGGGGTGAACCCGGCGGCGCGGATCATCGCTTCGGTATCGGCTTCGGTCACATGGTAGGGCGGGCGGTCGGGATGGGTGACGACGCCGTCCGGCTGGCGGGTGGCTGCAGCCCCCAAAGCGGCGTGGAACACGGTGAAAAGCACCGCGCGCAGCCGGGGAAACCGGGCGCGGAGGCTGTGCAGCGCCTGCGCGGGGATCGGCGGCGGCAGGTGGGTGAAGACGGCAAAGGCGATGGCCAGCGTGATCGACCCTGGCACGCCGGGAAAGGTGAAGTCCGCGTCCCCGACCAGATGATCGGGCGGCAGGCGGTCGGGATCGGCAAGCTCGGCCGTGCGGGCGTGCAGCATCAGCTCGCGTGAGGCATCGGTGCCCCAGTAGTGGCCGGGGCGAAGGAAGGGGACGGCCAGATGCCCCAGCCGCAGCGCGCCGCAGCCGATGTCAAGAAGATGGTCATCGGGCGTCAGGCCCTGCCGCGCTGGCGCAGCAGGGCCTGACGCCCGATGACCATCTTCTTGACATCGGCTGCGGCGCGCTGCGGCTGGGGCATCTGGCCGTGCCGTTCCTGCGGCCCGGCCACT
>JAKQLM010000586.1 GCA_029567145.1 Pseudomonadota bacterium | reverse complement strand
GCGGCTGGGAGCGGGGTGGCGGTGCGCCGCGTCCCGTTCCCGCCAAGGGCGCGGAAAGCGCGGTGATCGCCCCGCCCGGTCGGCTGGTCGAGGCGCTGTCCGACCTGCCCTTGGCCGCGCTGCGGCTGGAGCCGGACGTGGTCGACCGGCTGATGCGGCTGGGCCTGCGCCGGGTGGGTGACCTGATCGTGCTGCCGCGCGCCAGCCTGGCCCGCCGTTTCGGGATGCCGGTGCTGCAGCGGCTGGATCAGGCGCTGGGGATGGAGCCCGAGCCGGTCAGCCCGGCCCGCCCCCCGATGCATTTCGCCGTGCGGCTGACGCTGCCCGATCCCATCGGCTTGCGCAGCGATGTCGAGGCCGCGCTGGAGCGGTTGCTGCCGCCCCTGTGCCAGAAGCTGCAGGCCCAGGGGCGCGGGGTGCGGCGGCTGGCCCTGCAGGCGTTCCGCGCCGATGGCGGGGTGGCGGCGGTCGAGATCGGGCTGGCGCGCGCCTCGCACGATCCCGACCGGCTGCGGCCTCTGCTGGCGCTGAAGCTGGACCAGATCGACGCGGGTTTCGGGATCGACTGCCTGCGGCTTGAGGCGCTGGCGACCGAAGCGGTCAGCCCGGTGCAGCATCGCGGCCAGCTGGAGGTGACGGCCGATGGACCGCGACAGGGCAATCCGCATGGGCTGGACGACCTGATCGGGCGGCTGGGCGCGCGGCTGGGGCAGGAAAGCGTGACGCGGCTGCACCCGTCCGACAGCCATGTCCCGGCCAAGGCGGCGCAGGTCCTGATGGCCGGGTGGAGCCAGCCGCATGACGGGGCCTGGCCCGCGCCATCCGCCCCGCGCCCCTTGGTGATGTTCCGCCCCGAGCCGGTGGACGCGCCCGACCACCCCGAAGTGCCGGTCGCCTTCCGCTGGCGGCGGCGCGAGCTGGCGGTGCGGATGGCGGCGGGGCCGGAACGGCTGCAGCCGGAATGGTGGCTGGAGGACCCCGACTGGCGCGGCGGCACGCGCGACTACTGGCGGGTCGAGACCACGGCGGGTGAACGGCTGTGGCTGTTCTACGGCCGGGGCGGGGCGGTGACCGACGGCTGGTACTGCGAGGGCCGCTTTGGCTGAGGGCGCCCCGGACTTTTCGAAAAGTCCGGACCGGAGCCTTCAAAGGCTCCGACGCGATTTCTTCGAAGAAATCGCCCCCGGACGCCCGGTTTTGCGTCAGCCTTGCCAGCGACGGCCTGTCGTGGGAGTCATCTGGTGAAGGAACCGGCCCGATGAAGCAGCGCAACCGCATTTCGGTGCAACAGACCCAGCGGATGACGCTGACGACGACGCTTGCCGCCTCGATCACCATCCTGCGCGCCGACGCGGCGGGGCTAAGCCGCTATCTGGAGGAACAGGCAGCGGAAAATCCGCAACTGGTGCTGGCGCCCCCGGTGGCGACCGACTGGACCCCGCGCTGGAAATCGGCGCTGCATGCCGAAGGCAGGACGCCGGACTCGGCGGCGGCGGGCCCCAGCCTGGTGGCGCATGCGATGGACCTGGTGGACCGGCTGCGCCTGTCTGCGCGTGACGCGCGGATCGCCCTGGCCCTGGTCGAGGCGCTGGAACCCTCGGGCTGGCTGGGGCGCGACCTTGCCGCCATCGCGCAAGACGCAGGCACCCCAGCCCGTGAGGTCGAGGTGGTCTTGCGCCAGCTGCAGACCCGGGCCGAACCCACCGGCCTTTTCGCGCGCAATCTGGCGGAATGCCTGCGACTGCAGGCCGAAGACGCGGGCGAGGCGGATCCTGCGATGCGGGCCGTGCTGGATCGCCTGACGCTGGTCGCGCGGGGCGAGATCGACCGGCTGGCGCGCGAGGCGGGCCTGACCGAGGCCGAGGTCCGCACAAGGATCGGCCGCTTGCGCCGCTACGATCCCAAGCCGGGCACCGGGTTCGAGGCCGCCGCCGCCCCGGTCCGCGAACCCGACCTGATCGCCGAAAAGACCGGGACGGGGTGGCAGGTGTCGCTGAACCGGTCCACCCTGCCCGCCGTCAGCGTGGCCGAAGGGCGCGGCAAGGGTCGGGCCGAAGCGCGGGCGATCCTGCGGATGATCGAGGGACGCAACACCACCTTGCTGGCGGTCGGGCAAGAGATCCTGACCCGGCAGGCCGCAGTGCTGGACGAAGGGCTGGGCGCGCTGCTGCCGATGACGATGGCCGACATCGCTGCGGCACTGGCCCTGCACGAAAGCACGGTCAGCCGGGTGGTCGCCGGAACCTCGGTCGACACGCCGCGCGGCACCTGGTGGCTGCGGGCGTTCTTCACCCGGGCCGCGCAGGACGGCGGCCCGGCGGCGGGGGCCTTGCGCGACCGGCTGGCGCGCCTTGTCGCCGCCGAGGACCCCGCCACCCCCTTGTCGGATGTCGCCCTGGCCGAGGCGCTGGCCGAAGGCGGAGCGCCGATTGCCCGGCGCACGGTGGCCAAGTACCGGGCGATGCTGGGCCTGGCCCCCGCCCATCGCCGCCGCCAGCGGCACTGATGTCGCTTCCGGGGCTGACAGACGGCTGTCCGTGATCTAGCTGGCAGGGACGGACGGCGGGTTTCAGGACGGGGTTCAAGGGCGGGCATGGCGATCTTTCTGGGTGTCGATACCGGGGGCACCTATACCGATGCGGTGATTCTGGACGAAGCCGCGAACCGCGTCCTGGGCAAGGCCAAGGCGCTGACCAGCCGGCACGACCTTGCGGTCGGCATCGGGCAGGCCGTGGATGCCGCCATCGCGGCGGCAGGCGTCGCGGCGTCGGACGTGGCACTGGTGTCGCTGTCCACCACCCTGGCCACCAATGCCTTGGTCGAAGGCCAGGGCGCCCGGGTGGCGCTGGTGTTCATCGGCTTTGACGCGGGCGATCTGGCGCGCGGCGGCCTGACCGAGGCG
>JAKQLM010000578.1 GCA_029567145.1 Pseudomonadota bacterium | reverse complement strand
GCATCGACATGTACCGGCACGCCTTCGGCTTTGGCTGCCGCGATGCAGTCGCCGATCCGGTCGAAGGCCCCGACGCTGGTGCCCCCCGCGCACAGGATCACCCCGGCGGGCTGCATCCCCTCCGCCCGGTCCGACCGGATGGCCGCCCGCAACGCCGCTCCGGTCATCGACCGGTCTGCATCCACCGCAACCTTGACCAGGTTCCGCTGCCCGATCCCGGCGACGCGGATCGCCTTGTCAACGCTCGAATGCGTCTCCGCACTTGCATAGAACCGCAACACCGGCCCGCCCGACAGCCCCTCCTCCAGGCCCCGCCACCCCAGCGCCCGCTCGCGCATCGTCAGGACCGCCGACAGCGTCGCATTCGTCGCCGAATCGTGGATCGTGCCGACGAACCCCTGGGGCAGCCCCACCGCTTGACGCAGCCAGTCGACCATCACCTGCTCGACCTCGGTCGCGGCCGGAGACGTCTGCCAGATCAAGGCGTTGCAGGCCATCGCGTTGACCAGCTGTTCGGCCAGCATGCTGGCAGGCGCGGCATTGGCCGGGAAATAGGCAAAGAACCGGGGGTGCTGCCAATGCGTCATGCCACCCGGCACGATCGCCTGGAAATCGGCCCAGATCGCCTCCATCGGCTCAGCCGCCTCGGGCGGGCGCACCGGCACCTGCCGCGCGATGGCCCCCGGCACCAGCGGCGCGCGCACCGGCCGGTCGCGCAGGTCCCGGTGATAATCCGCCGCCCAGTCCGCCGCCCGCTTCGACCACAGCCGCAGGTCCTCGTGATCCATGCTTGCCCCTTGCCTTCCAGTTTCAACCCTGCCGCGTAAAGAGGCATGATCAGGGCAAAACGGCAAGCCGCCTGCCCGTTCCCGACACCCTGCGACCTTGTTGCGGCCATGGTGAGTCCTTAGGGAATCACGCCTACAAAAAGACGTCTCTGCTTGTGAGGTTTCCATGTCCCTGACCCGCCGCGCCGCCCTTCTGGGGGCATCGACCCTGCTTCTGTCCGCCTGCGTCGGCGGCGGGGGCAGCTTCAAGACCGAATATGTCCCCCTGTCCGCCAGCCAGTCGGTCGGCTGGCGTCTGGCCGATGTCCGGGTCGCCGTGCCGAAAACCCTTGTCGTGTCCGAAGCGAAATCCCTTCTTCCCACCGCCGACATCGTCTGGCGCGAAGACCCGATGGGCGACCGGTACGCCCAGGTCGCCACGATCATGGACAATGCCATCACCCGCGGCGCCCAGGGCCTGCGCGGCGCGCGCCCGGTCATCATCGACGTGACGGTGACCCGGTTCCACGCCCTGACCTTCGAGGCCGAGCTCAGGGATCAGAACTGGGGCGTGCACAACATCGACTTTACCGCGCAGGTCGTCGATGCCCGCACGGGCGAGGTGCTGGTGCCCGCCACCGCGATCCGCGCCGAACTGCCCGCGCTCTCGGGCCAGCAGATGCGCGACGCCCGCAAGAGGGGCCTCACGCAAAAGTCGATGATCACCAGCCATGTCGCCAAGACCGTGGCCGGCTGGCTGGCCATCGGTCCCGACAACCGGGGCGAATTCAGCCGCCAGGGCAACTGAACGGGCCCCGGCGCACGATGCGACCCGCCCCATGACGATCCGCGAAACGTCATGGGGCGCAGGCATCCGCAGCGGCAATCGCTTGCGCGCCCGCATCGCCCCATGCTACGCCCCATCCCATGACGACATTGCGCAACATCCGCATCTGCTGCATTACCCGCTGACTTCGGTCGCGCGGGCGCTTCGTCATTCCCCTTGGATGAAAAGCCGGTCCCGCGCAGGGTGATGCTTGCGTGCGCTTCGGGACGACAGACATGGTGACGATCCGCCTGACCAATTCCAAGACCCGCCGGAAGGAGGACTTTGTTCCGATCGACCCGGCGAACGTGCGGATGTATGTCTGCGGCCCCACCGTCTATGACCGCGCGCATCTGGGCAACGCCCGGCCCGTGGTGGTGTTCGACGTGCTGAACCGGCTTTTGCGCCACGTCTACGGCCCGGATCACGTCACCTACGTCCGCAACTTCACCGACGTCGACGACAAGATCAACGCCGAGGCGTTGCGTCGCCAGAAGGCCGGCGCTCCGGGCACGCTGGAAGAGCTGATTCATGAGCGGACCGAGGAGACGATCGCCTGGTATCACGCCGACATGGGCGCTTTGGGGGCGCTGCGGCCCGACCACGAACCCCGCGCGACCGGGTTCATCGCCCAGATGATCGCGATGATCCAAGGGCTGATCGCCTCTGGCCACGCCTATGAGGCGAACGGCCACG
>JAKQLM010000577.1 GCA_029567145.1 Pseudomonadota bacterium | reverse complement strand
GATTTTGGCATTTGCGATGCCAGACGCACCGCGCACAGGTTTCACAATGGAAAACGAAAGCGGAGAAACTGTAGATTTGTCACTTCGCGGAATCGTACAGCACTCTCAGGTCGGCAGAGAGGGTTTGGACGAGTTGGATTCGATCATCGAAATGGTTAGAAGCCAAGGCTACGACGAAGATCGCATTCGAATAGATACGTCTGTCGTCCGGGGCCTCGGCTACTACACCGGGCCGGTTTATGAGGCGGAACTCACCTTCCAGATCACCGACGAAAAGGGCCGCCCGCGCAACTTTGGCTCGGTGGCGGGCGGGGGGCGGTATGACGGGCTCGTCAAACGCTTCACCGGGCAGGACGTGCCTGCGACCGGGGTCTCCATTGGGGTGGATCGCCTCCTCGCCGCCCTTCGCGCCAAGGGGCGCAGCACGGGGGATACGGCGGGGCCGGTCGTGGTGACGGTGATGGACCGAGACCGGATGGCTGACTACATGCGGATGGTCGGCGAGTTGCGGCAGGCAGGCATCCGGGCCGAGGTTTATCTGGGCAACCCGAAGAACTTCGGCAACCAGCTCAAGTACGCCGACAAGCGCCAGTCGCCCATCGCCATCATCCAGGGCGGGAACGAGGCCGAAAAGGGCGTGGTCATCCTGAAGGACCTGATCCTTGGCGCGAAGATCGCCGAAAGCGCCACGCTGGAGGAATGGAAGGACCGCCCGGCTCAGGTCGAGGTTCCCCGTTCCGACCTTGTGGCCGCTGTCCGCAAGATGCTGGACCAATGACCGCCAAAGCCGCCATCCGGGCCGAGGGCGAGCGGCTGTTGCAGGCCTTTGTGCAGGCGGGCGCGGTGCCGGTCGAGGCCAATCTTCTGCAACCCGCCGAAACCCTGCTGGACCTGTACGGCGAGGATATCCGCGCGCGGGCCTATGTGACCGATGATCCGGTCCGGGGCGAGATGATGCTGCGGCCGGACTTCACGGTGCCAGTGGTGCAGGCCCACATGTCCCACGGCGCGGAACCGGCGCGCTATGCCTATCTGGGCGAGGTCTTCCGCAAACAGGCGCGCGGCTCGGGTCGGGCCAGCGAGTACCTGCAGGTGGGCTATGAGGTCTTTGACCGCGCGTCCCCCGAGGGGGCGGATGCCGAGGTGTTCGCCCTGTTCCGCGACCTCTTGGCCGGGCTGTCCTTGCGCCCGGTGACCGGCGACATCGGCATCCTGATGGCCGCTGTCCGGGGGTTGGAGACGACCGACCGGCGCAAGGCGGCGCTTTTGCGGCATGTCTGGCGGCCCGTGCGGTTCAAGGCGCTGCTGGACCGTTTCGCCGGGCGCGCGCCGGTGCCTGCGGGACGGCTGGCCCTGCTGGAGCGGTTGCAGGCGGGCTCTCCTGCGCAACTGATCGAGGAGGCGGGGACGTTCGTCGGCCTGCGCTCCCCCGAAGAAATCACCGCGCGGGCCGAAGCTCTGGTCGCCGATGCGGCCACCCCGCCGATCCGGGCGACCGAGGCGGCGCTGCTGTATGACCTTCTGTCGCTGGAGGCCCCGGCTGCGGCGGCGCTGGCGCACCTGCGCGGGATCACCCCGATGCTGCCCGCCATCGCCCCGGCGGTGGACCGGTTCGCGGCCCGGCTGGAGGCTCTGGCGGCGCGGGGGGTGGATGTCGCGACCCTGGCCTTCGAGGCCAGCCACGGGCGGACGGCGCTGGAATATTACGACGGCTTTGTCTTCAGCTTTCTGGCCGACGGGATGGCCCCGGTCGCCAGCGGCGGGCGGTATGACGCGCTGACGGCAGTCCTTGGGGCGGGGGCCTTCATCCCGGCGGTCGGCGGCGTGATCCGGCCCGGCCTTGTCGCGCGGCTGAAGGGGGCGGTGACATGATCCGGATCGGAGTGCCGTCCAAAGGGCGGCTGATGCAGGACACGTTCGACTGGTTCGGCGCGCGCGGCGTGATGATGCGGCGCAGCGGGGCGGACCGGGAATATGCCGGCGCGGTCGAAGGCGTGGACGGCGTGGCGCTGGTCCTTCTGTCCGCCGGAGAGATCCCGCGTGAACTGGCGGCGGGGCGGATTCATCTGGGCGTCACCGGCTCCGACCTTGTCTGCGAAGACCTGGGCACGGGTGCTGCGGAAGTGGTGGAACTGCAACGGCTGGGCTTCGGGCAGGCCGACCTGATCATCGCCGTGCCCTCGGTCTGGATCGACGTGGAAACCGTGGACGATCTGGACGCGGCGGCGGCAGGCTTTCGCCGCGCGCATGGCCACCGCCTGCGGATCGCGACCAAGTATCACCGGCTGGTCCGCGACTTTCTGCAAGCGCAAGGCGTGGCGGATTACCAGCTGGTCGACAGCCAGGGTGCAACCGAGGGCACGGTCAAGAACGGAACCGCCGAGGCGATTGCCGACATCACCAGTTCCGGCGAGACCTTGCGTGCGAACCACCTGCGCATCCTGTCGGACGGGCTGATCCATTCCAGCGAGGCGGTCCTTTGGGGGTCGTGCGTGGCAGAGTGGACCGCAGCGGACAGGGTTGCCTATGCGGTGCTGGCGGCAAGACTGGCAGTTTCGGGCGTGCCCTTCTGACGGGAGGTGGGCAGATTGCCCACCCTACTTGCGCGCCAGGGCGACCCCGATCCCGGCCAGCGCCATTCCGGCCCAGGCCAGGGGCGGCATCGCCTCTCCCAGCAGGGGCCAGGCGAAAAGGGCCGACAGCGGCGGGACGAGGTAGAACAGCGCCGAGACGCGGGCGACCTCTCCCGCCCGGATCATCGCCAGAAGAAGCGTGATCGCGACCAGCGAGTTTCCGACGATCAGGTAGGCCAGCACGCCGAAAAGTTCGGCCGTCCAGTCGGCCTGCATCCGTTCGACCGCCCAGGCCAGCGGCAGGGCAAAAGCGGCGCCCACGGCATACTGGATCAGGTTGGCCGGGACCGGATGCGTCGTCACCCCGTAGCGCTTTTCATAAAGCGTGGCCGCAGTCATGCCGACCAGCCCGCCGATCGCCGCCAGCACACCCAGCGCCGGTTCATGCGCGATGCCCGACCGGGCCAGGATCACCGTGACCGCCCCGCCAAGGCCGAGCGCCAGCCCCACCCAGCGCAACCGGCTGACCCGTTCCCCAACCATCCAGGGCGCAATCAGGCTGACCAGGATCGGTTGCAGGCAGACGATGATCGCAACGCCTCCGGCAGAGACGCCGATGGTGAAGGCGACGTAGCAAAAGCCGAAGTAGACCACCTGAATCAGAAAGCCGGTGACCGCGATGTCCAGCGCGGCGCGGCCTTTGGGCAGGTCCGGCTTCAGGATCGGGATCAGCGGCAACAGGACCAGGACGGCGATCAGGTAGCGCAGCGCCAACAGCGTGAACGGTCCGGCGTGCAGCAGACCGATCTTGGCGATGGCAAAGCCCGCCGACCACAAGAGCAGGAACAGGATCGGGGCGACAAGGATCAGCGAACGCGGCATGGCGCACTGTCTGGCGGGTTTCTGCGGCAAGGGCCAGAGCCGTTCTGATGCGGACGCTCTGCGGATGCGGCAGAGCGAGGGGTTTCACACCCCTCGCGCTCCCCGTGGGATATTTTTCCAGAGAGGAAGGACAATTTTAGTCAAATCGTGCAGATCATGCGGCCCGGGTCAGTGCAGTCCGATGTCCGCCAGGGCCTGTGCCAGCGCCGGGGGCAGCGGATCGTCCTTGGCGCGGCCCTTGGGCAGGTCGCGGGGGCTGTCCTTGGGGTCAAGATAGCGCCAGCCCTGGAACGGACGGCGGGGGGCGGCTTCGGTGCGGATGACCTCCTGGTCGAGGACCAGCGCGCAGCGCGGGATGCCGTCGCCGAGGTTGACCTCTTGCAGATCGACCAGCCGCTGGCGCGCAAGGATCACGCCCTTGATCACCCAGTAAAGCGAGCCGCCCTCCAACAGGTCGGCCTCGCGTTTCGGCCACATGCGGGTGACGTGGATCGCGCAGCCATCGGGCCAACTGCGGCGCTGGCTGTGCTGCCAGTCGATCAGGTCCTCGACCGAGGTGGCACCGACGCAGAGTTTCAGAAGGTTGATCATGGTGCCTAGCATAGGGCCTGTGGCGGGGGCTTCAAGTTGACCCAAGGGGGGCGGGGGCGTATCTTGGGCCCTTCGTTCCAGTTATCCACAACAGACAGAAAGATTCGCCCCGATGTCGCGATTCCACGCCCCCATTGCCGAAGCGATCTGGGACATGAAGTACCGCTTCAAGGAGGCGGACGGGACGCCGATTGATGGCTCGGTCGAGGACAGCTGGCGGCGGATCGCGCGGGCCTTGGCAGAGGTCGAGGCGGAGCCTGCCAAGTGGGAGGCGGAGTTCTATGCGGCGCTGGAGGGCTTCAGATTCCTCCCCGCCGGGCGGATCACGGCGGGGGCGGGGACGGGGCGCAGCGTGACGCTGTTCAACTGCTTTGTCATGGGGACGATCCCGGACACGATGGAGGGGATCTTCACCGCGCTGAAAGAGGCCGCGCTGACCATGCAGCAGGGCGGGGGGATCGGCTATGATTTCTCGACCATCCGGCCGAAGGGGGCGGAGGTGAAGGGCGTCGCGGCGGATGCCTCGGGGCCGCTGAGCTTCATGGATGTCTGGGACGCGATGTGCCGGACGATCATGTCGGCGGGCAGCCGTCGCGGTGCGATGATGGCGACGATGCGCTGCGACCATCCGGATATCGAGGCCTTCATCGAGGCCAAGCGGGACCCGGCCCGGCTGCGGATGTTCAACCTGTCGGTCCTGGTGACGGATGCCTTCATGGCGGCGGTCAAGGCCGATGGCCCGTGGGAGCTGGTCTTCGGGGGCAAGGTCTACCGTACCGTGGAAGCGCGCGATCTGTGGAACAAGATCATGCGGTCGACCTTTGATTATGCCGAGCCGGGGGTGATCTTCATCGACCGGATCAACGCGATGAACAACTTGGGCTACGTCGAGACCATCGCGGCGACGAACCCCTGCGGCGAGCAGCCGTTGCCGCCCTATGGGGCCTGCCTGCTGGGGTCGATCAACCTGCCGACGCTGGTGAAGGACGCCTTCGAAGCTGGGTCCAGCATGGACATGAAGGCCCTGGACCATCTTGTGCGGGTCGCCGTCCGGGCGATGGACAATGTGGTTGATGCCAGCCGCTTCCCGCTGCCCGAGCAGCAGGCGGAGGCCAAGGCCAAGCGGCGGATCGGCCTTGGGGTCACCGGCCTTGCCGATGCCCTGTTGATGGTCGGCCTGCGCTACGGGTCGGAGGAGGCCGCGAAGGTCACCGAAATCTGGATGCACGCCATCGCACGGGCGGCTTACCTCGCCAGCGTCGATCTTGCGAAGGAGAAGGGCGCCTTCCCGCTGTTCGATGCCGACGGCTACCTCGCCAGCGGCAACATGGAGCAGATGGACAAGGACGTCCGCGACGCCATCGCAAAGCACGGCATCCGCAACGCCCTTCTGACCTCTGTCGCGCCCACGGGGACGATCTCCCTCTACGCCGGGAACGTCAGTTCCGGGATCGAGCCGGTCTTCGCCTATGCCTACACGCGCAAGGTCCTGCAAAAGGACGGATCGCGGACCGAAGAGGAAGTCGTCGACTACGCCGTCCGCCTCTGGCGCGAGAAGCATGGCGATGCGCCTTTGCCCGACCATTTCGTCAACGCCCAGACCCTGCCGCCCCTGGACCACGTCCGGATGCAGGCGGCGGCGCAGAAATGGGTGGATTCCTCGATCTCCAAGACG
This sequence comes from Pseudomonadota bacterium, assembly GCA_029567145.1. Taxonomy (GTDB): domain Bacteria; phylum Pseudomonadota; class Alphaproteobacteria; order Rhodobacterales; family Rhodobacteraceae; genus Tabrizicola. The sequence goes on along the minus strand of JAKQLM010000577.1, from coordinate 485 downwards.
ATCAACTGCCCGGTCGACATCAGCTTTGATGATTTCGCGCAGGTCTACATGGCCGCCTGGGATCAGGGCTGCAAAGGCTGCACCACCTACCGGCCAAACGATGTGACGGGGTCAGTGCTGACCGTGTCCGAGAAGCAGACCGCCCCGGTGGCCTCGCAGCCGGTGACGGGGGGCGAGGTGGTGTATCTGTCCGACCCGCTGGACCGCCCCGCCGCGCTGGAGGGCCAGACCTACAAGGTCAAATGGCCGGGGTCCGAACACGCGCTGTACATCACCATCAACGACATCGTCATCGCCGGCCACCGCCGCCCGTTCGAGGTGTTCATCAACTCCAAGAACATGGAGCATTTCGCCTGGACCGTGGCCCTGACCCGGATGATCAGCGCGGTTTTCCGGCGCGGCGGGGATATCTCGTTCGTGGTGGAGGAGCTGAAAGCCGTCTTCGACCCCCGCGGCGGGGCCTGGATGGAGGGGCGCTACATCCC
>JAKQLM010000562.1 GCA_029567145.1 Pseudomonadota bacterium | reverse complement strand
CCCGGCCTCCGGGGTGGGCTTCGGCTCGCGGCTGATCGACGTCAGCCTGAAGGGAGAGCTGTCGGGAACCCTGACCCGCGACTTCCACGCGCAGGGCCTGCACATCGCGCTGACCTTCCCGCTGGCCTCGGACATGTCGGACCGTCTGCCGCGCAAAGCTTAGGCCCGCGCTGCGGATGCAACGCGGGCCCAAAGGATGTGGCGTGGTTGTTCGATTACATCGCGTAGTCGGGCAGCGCCTTCAGCTCATCCTTGGTCATGTCGACCCACAGCGTCACGTCGCCCGATTCAGTCCGGGCCACGGTCAGCCGGTCCATCGGGATCGCCACGGTCTTGGCCCCCATGCCCAGGAACCCGCCGACATCCAGCACGACATCGGTGATCTGCCCGTCCGTCGTCAGGACCAGGTCGGACACTTCGGCAATCCACGCATCGGTCGAGTCATGCACGTTGGCCCCGGTCAGAAGTTCCGAGGTCAGTTCCTCCGGCCCGACCGCCGCATAGCCTTCGGGCAGCGCGGTGGTGCCTTCGGTCAGGGGATCCTGGGTCAGCGTTTCGGCCGCCGCAGGGTCTTCCATCGTGCCGGGGGCGGCATCGGGATCGACGGTCGTCGCCGCCTGATCGGTCATCGCCGCATCGCCTTCGGGGGCAACGACATCCGCGCCCGCATCAGCGGCCCCATCGGTCGCAGCGCCCGGCATCATCCAGTCGGGGGCCGTGTCCAGCGTGGCCCGGTCGGCCTGAAGCACCAGGAACCAGTCGTCGGCATCGGTCGCGTCATCCTGCACAAAGCGCAGCGCGGCCATGTCCACGGCGACCTGACGTTCGCCCATGCCCAGGAAGCCGCCGATGTCGACCAGCACCGCATCGACGGTGCCGTCACGGCCAAGAACGATGTCGTTGACTTCGCCGATGTCGTTCCAGCCGTCCTGCACGCCGGCATAGGCGTCCGCATCAATCGCGGCCTCGCTGGCATAGATCCGGGCACCGATCACGTCAGACGCGGTGACAGCCGGGCCCATCGCCTCGGTCTGGAACGGCGAAACGGGGGCATCCTGAGCCAGGACAGGCAGCGTCAGCGCCGCCACAAGGGCGGTCGAAGTGAGCAAAGTTTTCAAGGGACTCTCCTGTAGATCTTGTCGGTTGGATGCAGCGTCAACGGGACGCCACTTGTGGGGGATCAACCGGCTGCGGTCCTGAAGGTTCCAAGATCGTACGACGTCGATCCGGCGATGCGCTGGAATTCGCCAATGCCCCCCCCCGAAAGCGCCCCGAAACTTCGCCCCGGCGCGGCCGGCCGTCAGACCATTTCGTCGGGCACCAGGGGAAAGGCCCGGCCAAACACCTCGGCCTGGCGATGGTCATAGGGCAGCAGGAACCCGCGCCGCTGGTCCGGCGGCAGCTTCGCGTTCCGCGTCGCCAGCGCGCGCCAGGCCAGCACGGCCTGTCCGGGGTCAAAAAACGCCGCCCCCGGCTCTCCCGCCAGCCAATGCTCCATCAGCCGCCGCCGCAGCGCCGCCACCGTGCCGGGTCGCTCGATCAGCAGCCCGGCTTCGGTGTCCCAACGCAGCGACCGGCCGTTCAGGTTGGCCGAGGACACGATCGCCCGCTCGTCGTCAAAGATGCTGACCTTGGCGTGGATATAGACCAGCGGAGCGCCCTTCAGCTGCGCCCGTCCGCGCGCCCGGGTTTTCCGGGGCTGCGCCGCGCCGCCGACAAACAGCCGCCGCCCGAAGCCCCGGCGCAGAATGCGCAGGCACTTGGCCTGCAGAAACTCGCCCAGCCGCGCGTCCAGGCCGGTCGCGCCCTCGAACGCCACGTCATCGGGCGCGGCAGGCAGGATCAGGATCATCGTCAGGCCGGGGGTCTCGCGCGCGGCCCGCGCCAAGCGTCGCGCCAGCCGCCGGTTGCGGAAATACTGCGTCTCGACATAGATCAGCCGGCGTGCCCCGGCGATGGCCGCGTGATGGGCGTCCTCGATTTCCGTCACCGCCCGGTCCGGAGCGATGGACCGCCAGCCGCCACGCAAACGCCGCCGCGACAGCGTGCGCAGGAACCGCAAACCATCGCGCATCGGTGCCGGGGCCTGGGGCGGACCCTCGCCCCGAATCGTCTGCAGGAAGGTGCCCAGATGGGCCGCCGCATCCGCCGCCACCGGCCCTTTGACCATCAGCTGCACGTCATGCCAGGTCTCGTGCCCCGGCACCTGGTGGTCGGGCGTGTCGTAGAACCGCTCGTCCAGATCCAGCCCGCCGATGTACAGCCGCGCGCCGTCGAACACCGCCAGTTTCTGATGATGCGTCGCAGGATACAGCGGCGGCAGCGACAACAGCCGG
>JAKQLM010000448.1 GCA_029567145.1 Pseudomonadota bacterium | reverse complement strand
CTTGCCACCCTTATCCTGCATCCCGCCCTGATCCACCGTTTCGAATCCGCACTTGAACGTCTGGACCTGACCGGCGATGACCATGACACGCTGCGCCAGATGATCCTGGTCGGTGCCGACCAGGATCATCTGGCGCAGCGTGTCATGGTCATCGCCGGTCAGGTCCAGACGTTCAAGTGCGGATTCGAAACGGTGGATCAGGGCGGGATGCAGGATAAGGGTGGCAAGGATCACTGCCTCACGCAGGATTTCGTCGACCGGGCCCTGCCCTTGCGCCAAAAGAGAGGAACGGGTGGTGGCCAAAGCGCCCCCCGGTGGGGCGAACTTGCGGCCAGGTCGGAAGGGCCCGGGCTGGAACGGGCGGATCTGGCCGGTGCCGAATAGCTGAAGCCGCAAACGCTTCATCTCTTCGGTGTAATGGGTCTTGATCGATTGGTCGGAAATCCGGGCAAGGTGCGCACGAAGCGTTTTGTCCAGGCTGGCGCGGCGTTCGGGGCTGTCGAAGACGCGGCCCTCGGTCTCGCGCTGCCAGAGAAGCTCGATCATCGGTTTTGCGGCGTCGAGGACGGCCTGCATCGCGGGGGCACCCTGAGCCTTGATCAGATCGTCAGGGTCCATGCCCCCCGGCAGAATAGCAAAGCGCAGCGCCTTCCCGGCCTCCAGCATCGGGAGGGACAGGTCGATCACCCGTTGTGCTGCACGGATGCCGGCGGTGTCGCCGTCCAGCGCGATGATCGGTTCATCTGCGATGCGCCAGATCAGGCGAAGCTGGTCTTCGGTGACCGCCGTGCCCAGGGGCGCGACGGCGGCGGTGAAGCCTGCTTCGGACAGCGCAATCACGTCCATATAGCCTTCGGCGACGATCAGGGGCTTGCCTTTGCCTGCGGCTTCCCTTGCCGGGGACTGGTTGAACAGGTTCCGGCCCTTGTCGAAAAGCTCGGTCTCCGGGCCGTTCAGGTATTTGGCGCGGGCATTGGGGTCGAGACTGCGCCCGCCAAGGCTGATCACCCTGCCCCGCCCGTCGCGGATCGGAAAGATGATGCGCGCATGGAAGCGGTCGTAAAGGCGGCCATTGTCCGACTTGGCGATGACGCCGGAAGCGGTCATCAGCTCTTCGGCGATGCCCTTCGCCTTCAGGTGATCGACCAGCGCCTGCGCGTTGTCGG
>JAKQLM010000542.1 GCA_029567145.1 Pseudomonadota bacterium | reverse complement strand
ACCTGGGTGCAGGCGGCCAAGAATTCGTTCTGGGTCGGGCTTTGGGCGACGATCCTGGCGACGACGCTGGGCACCATCGCGGCACTGGGGCTGTCGCGGCCCGAGATGCCCTATCGCCGGCTGATCATGGCGCTCTTGATCAGCCCGATGATCGTGCCGATCATCATCATCGCGGTGGGGATGAGCTTCTTTTTCGCCAAGGCCTGCGTGGCCCCCGATTCCGCGATGGGTCTGCTGTTCGGCTGGGCGCTGTCGGACAAGGGCTGTCTTGCGAACTCGCATCTTGGGGTCATCGTGGCGCATGCGGTGCTGGGGATTCCCTTTGTCATCATCACGGTGACCGCCACGCTGTCGGGCTTTGACCAGTCGCTGATCCGCGCGGCGCAGTCCCTGGGGGCGAACCCGCGCACGGTGTTCTTCAAGGTGATCATGCCCTTGATCCTGCCCGGCATCATCTCGGGCGCGCTGTTCGCCTTTGTGACCTCGTTCGACGAGGTGGTGGCGGTGCTGTTCATCGCCGGACCCGACCAGCAGACCATCCCGCGCCAGATGTTCAACGGGATCCGTGAGGCGATCAGCCCGGCGATCCTGGCGGTGGCGACGATCCTGGTGGTGATCTCGGTGCTGCTGCTGACGACGGTGGAACTGCTGAGACGGCGGTCCGACCGGCTGCGCGGGGTCACGGGGCGCTAGAGTCCGGCGCTGGGCTGGGGGCCCGGCGCTAGGGCAGGACCTGCAGCCACAGCCAGATCGTGCCGATCGACAGCCCGGTCGCGACCAGCACGGTCGAGGCCGCCACCCGTTTCGCCACGCCGTACAGATTGGCAAAGACATAGGCGTTGACCCCCGGCGCCATGGCTGCCGTCAGCACCGCCGACCGCAGGCCCGCGTCGTCCAGGCCGAAGACCAGACGCCCCAGCACCCAGGTGATCCCCGGATGCAGGACCAGAGACACGGCTGACAGGATGGCAATAGCGCGAAAGTCACCCTCGGGCTTATAGCGGTAAAGGATGCCGCCCAGCCCGAACAGCGCGGCCGGAAGGGCGGCGCGGATCACCATGTCGATGGCCGACCAGGCGATGCCGGGCAAGGGGACGCCGGACAGGTTCACCGCAAAGCCGCACAGGATGCCGATCACCAGGGGCTGCGTCAGGATCGCCCGCGCCACCTGCCGTGCCAGGGTCAGGGGCGAAAGGCCCAGGCCGTGCGACCGGGCCAGCTCCATCAGCGTGATGCCAAAGGCATAGAACACCGGCGCGTGGATCGAGATGATGGCAAAGTTGCCCTGCAGCGCCGCCGTGCCATAGGCGCGTTCGGTGATCGGGACGCCCAGAAGCAGCGAGTTGGAAAACAGCCCGACAAAGCCGAAGGCGATGCTGTCGGTGACGGGACGCCCGAACAGAAAGCGCCCGGCCAGAAACCCGGACAGAAAGCCCGAGAACGCGCCGACGTAAAAGCTGACCATCAGCCCGCTGTCATAGGCCTGGCCCAGGTCCAGCCGCGCGATCGACGCGAACAGCAGAAGCGGCAGCGCAAAGCCCTGGGCAAAGTGCATCACCCCGTCGACCGAGGCGTCCCTGAACCCCAGCCAGCGCGCCGCGACATAGCCAAAGCCGATCACCAGAAACACCGGCAGGATGACGTCCAGAAGGGCGGTCACGGCAGGTTGTCGTAGGTCAGGGTCATGCCGTCAAAGGCCGGGCGGATATGGGGTGCAAGTTCGGTCAGCAGCGTGTCGTAGTCGAGATCGACATGCATGTTGGTGATCACCGCCCGGGTGGGTCTGGCGCGGGCGATCCAGTCCAGCGTCATGGCCAGATGGGCATGGGTCGGGTGCGGCTTGCGGCGCAGCGCATCGACGATCCAGCAGTCAAGGCCCTGCAGGACGGGCCAGCTTTCGGCTGGGATATCAACGGCATCCGGCAGATAGGCCAGGGGGCCGATCCGGAAGCCAAGCGCGTCCATGCTGCCATGTTCGGCACGGAACGGGGTCAGCGTCACCGGCCCGCCTGCGCCAGTCACGGTGACCGGGCCATCGATGGTGTGCAGGTCAAGGATCGGCGGATAGGGGCTGCCGTCGGGCTGGATGAAGGCATAGCCAAAGCGCGACAGCAGCGCCTCTTGGGTAGGCCCGTCCGCCCAGACCGGAAGCCGCTTGCGGATGTTGAACACCACCTGCCGCAGGTCGTCGATCCCGTGCATGTGGTCGGCGTGGCTGTGGGTGTAGACGACGGCGTCCAGCTCTCCGACCCCGGCGTCAAGCAGTTGGTCGCGCATGTCGGGCGTCGTGTCGATCAGGACGCGGGTGATGCCCTCGCCGGTCTCGCGCGTGATCAGCAGCGAGCAGCGGCGGCGGCGGTTTCTGGGGTTCGCGGGATCGCAGTCGCCCCAGTCGCCGCCCAGTCGCGGCACCCCGCCCGAGGAGCCGCAGCCAAGGATGGTGAACGTCAGCCGCGCCATCAGGCGGTCCCTTTGGCGCGGGGGAAAAGCCGGTCGAAATTCGCCGTCGTTCGGGCGGCAAACTGGTGCAGGTCAAGGCCAAAGACCGGAGCCATCGCCGCAGCGGTGTGGGCGACGTAGGCCGGCTCATTGCGCTTGCCGCGATAGGGCGGCGGGGCAAGATAGGGGCTGTCGGTTTCAAGCAGCAGCCGGTCCAGCGGCGCGCGCGCAAAGATATCGCGCAGGTCCCGGCTTTTCGGGAAGGCGG
>JAKQLM010000535.1 GCA_029567145.1 Pseudomonadota bacterium | reverse complement strand
CTTTGACCAGCCGAGGGCATCCAGCCGCAGCGCAAGGCCGGTGAGGTTCGACACCAGCGTCAGCTGCGGCGGCAAGTCCTTGACCAAAGCGATGTCGATGGCCGCCGGCCCCTCGCCGCGGATCGAGCCTTCGGGAAAGGCCACGCCAAAATCGCGCAGGGCGGCATCCGACAGCGTGACCGTCCCGTTGATCCGCGCGCGGCCCTTCTGTTCGGGGCCAAAGCCCTGGACATAGGTCAGATCGACGGGCAGCAGGTCCAGCATCCCCTGCCCCGAAAGCTCCAATCCCTCGGTCGTGACGGCGACCTGAACTTCGGGCGCGGTCAGGATGCGCCCGGCGACCAGCGAGGGCGAGCTGAACTGGCGGATCACACCCGTCACGGTGTAGCTGACTTCGGGCAGGGTGATCTTCGGCTTCAGTGGCATGGTCAGCTGAGTCCGCAGCACGGCCCGGCCTTCGCCCAGGTTCACCGGCTGCCCGGCCTTGGAAAAGAAGCTGAATGGCTCCTGATCCAAGAGCGACAGCGTGGCCAGCAGTTCGGATGAGGTCACAAGGTCCAGCTTGGCCATCGCCGGGCGCTGGGTGACGTCCGGGATCTGGAAGACCGAGCCGTCGGCCTCGATCCGCCCGCCCTCGGGGGCGATGACATGGCCCTTGTCCAGCTTCATCGTGTAGGTCAGGTTCTCCAGCGTCGCATGGCCGCGCGCATCCAGGATCGGCGGCAAGGTGCGCACAAACCGGACCTCGGTGTCGGCGAATTCATAGCGCAAACTGAAATTCGGCGCGGTCTCGGGCTGAAAGCGCAGCGCGGCGCGAACATCGGACAAGGTGCCCTGCCCCACGTTGTCGGCAAACCAGGTCCGGGTCCGGGGCACGACCGACACCGGCCACAGCTTCAACAGACGGTCGGTGCCGATCCGGTCCAACTCGACATTCAGCCCGCCGCCCCAGCCACCGCTGGCGGCCTCGATCTCGCCGGACAACAGCAGGCGTTCGTCGGCCTCGACCAGGGCAAGCTGGCCGATTTCCAGCCGGAACGGGCGCAGTTGCAACCGGACGTCCAGCGCGCCTTGCGAAAAGGTGACCGGCTCGGCGAACAGACCCTCGGGGTCGACCTTGACCTCGGCAAAGCTGATCTGCGCCAGGATCGTCTCGGGCAGGCGTCCGGGCGGCATCGGCCCGCCATCCGCCGCCAGAAGATCGCCCAGCCCCGTCGCCCGCACGCGCAGCGACGCGCTTTCCACCGCAAGGTCGGTCAGGCTGATCCGGGCCGTCACCGGATCGAAGCGCAGCGCCAGGCCTGCCCGGTCAAAGCCGATGGGCCGCGCGCCTTCGGAGGGCGCAATCTCGCCCGCCGCGATGTCCAGCCGGGCCGAAAGATCGGCCAGCGCCCCGTCGTCGTCCAGGCTGGCCAGCACCTCGCCCGAGATCGGCGCATCCACCAGGTCCAGAAAGGCCAGGGGCGGCGCCATCGCCGCCAGGTCAGAGGCCGTGATCCGGTCGATGTCCGCCGTCAGCCGGGCCGCCCCGCCCGCCTTGGTCACGGTCAGCGCAAAACTGGCCTGCGACGCCTCGGCCCCGTCCAGCAGCGTCAGCGCCAGGTCCGCCGCGACATCCGTCTCGCGATTGACCACCGTCAGCCGTCCGTCGCCGACCTGCCAGCGCCGCCCGGCGCGCAGGTCGTTCAGCTCCAGGCTCAGGGCCTCGATCTCGATCGTGTGCAGGCTGGACAGGGCGGGGGACGAAAACGTCCGCCCGATCGCATCCAGCACTTCGCCCAGGCTTTTCGGCCCCGGCCCGTCGGCGGCCCCCCCCAGTTGCAAGTCGATCCTGCCGTCCAGCCCGCGCCGCACCGCCAGCCGCGCGCCCACAAGCCGCAGCGCGCTTGGTCGCAGCTTGCCCGAGGCCATGGCCCGCGGGTCCAGCGCGAGATGCGCCTCGGGCAAGGCCAGCAGCGACCGCCCTGCCCCGGTGATCAGCCGCAGGTCGGCCAGCCGCAGCTCGGGGACGAAATCGTTGCCCACCGCGACTTCGACGCTGCCGATCGACACCGCCGTCCCGGCCTGCAGCCGCGCGGCATCCAGGCTTTCGTTCAGCCGCGTCTCGATCTCGGCCACGGCCCAGGTTGGCAGGCGGATGCTTTTGCCGGTATAGGCCAGGGTCAGAAAGCCAAGCCCAAGGGCCAGCACCACCAGCGTCAGGATGACCGTCAGGCTGATCCCCGACCGGCGCGAGCGGGTGAACCGGCGCGATCCCTTGCCCGGCCGCGATGGCGTGCCTTCGGGACCGGGCACCTGCGGTCCGGCAGCCGTGGCCGCAGCCGACGTCTGGCCCGACCCTTCCGCCTTTGCGTCCTGCATCTGGCCTGAAGCCCCGTTTCCCGCCCGTGTCCCGAAAGTCGCCGCCCCGCCGGAAGCTTGCGCTTTGGGCTTGAGCTCCCTGCCTTTATCTTCCACCGAAGGCAACTAGATGGAAAGTCACAAACCCCCGAAAGGCAAGGAGCCGCCCATGATTTCCGCCACCGACCCCGCGCCCGATTTCACTTTGCCCCGCGATGGCGGCGGCGCTGTGACCCTGTCCGCCCTGCGGCCCGGCAAGGTGGTGCTGTACTTCTACCCCAAGGACGACACCCCCGGCTGCACGCTGGAAGCGCAGGATTTCACCGCCCGCCTTGCCGACTTCACAGCCGCCGGGACCAAGGTGATCGGCATTTCGAAAGACTCTGTGAAAGCCCATGACAAGTTCTGCAAAAAGCATGGCCTTGGGGTCATCCTGGCGTCGGACGAGACGGGTCACACCTGCGAAGATTACGGCGTCTGGCTGGAGAAAAGCATGTATGGCAAGACCTATATGGGGATCGAGCGGACGACGGTCCTGATCGACGGCACCGGCAGGGTGGCGCGGGTCTGGAACAAGGTCAGCGTCAAGGGTCATGCCGACGAGGTTCTGGCAGCGGCACGGGGTCTATGATCCCTGTCCACGCGGGACAAAATA
>JAKQLM010000517.1 GCA_029567145.1 Pseudomonadota bacterium | reverse complement strand
CGCGCGGCGGCCACTTCAAAGATGCGCTGGTGCACGGGGTCAAAGAAATGGTCCGCCTTCACCATCGACGAGATTCGGTCATAAATCTCGTTGTTGGTCAGGATCGCGCCCAGAAGCTGTTGTTCCGCCTCGATATTGTGCGGCAGGATCTCGGCGTCGCCGGGGGCCGCCAGGGCGGGAACGATCTGCCGGACTGTCGCGATTTCGGCCATGGTCGATAACCCCTTTTCCCAAGACGTCTGATGCGATCTTCCGCGGCGCCGGACAACACCCGATAAGTCTGGGGATAACTGCCGAACAAGCCTGATGATAACCGCTTGGACCGTGAAATTCTACCGCCTCTGGTAGCGTCGGCCAGCCCGACCACAAGCCCTGCCGGGCGCGAATCGAGTTGTCCCCAAACCCTGCACAGGGCCGTTCACAGCCGTCAGGCGGGTTTTCGCGCGTCCTGCCAGGCACGAGGGGCGTTCAGAAAACGTTCCACCTCGGCCAGCGTGGCCTCGTCAAACGACCCTTGCGCCCGGGCCTCGGCCAGCACGTCCCACCAGGTGCACAGGTGGTGCAGCTTCACGCCATGCGCGCCCAGCTTTGCCTCGGTATCGGGGAAGATGCCGTAGTAGAAGATCACCGCCGTATGCCCGCAGCTGGCCCCGGTCTCGCGGATCGCATCGACAAAGGACAGCTTGGACCCGCCATCCGTGGTCAGATCCTCGACCAGAAGCACCCGTTGGCCTTCGGTCATCGCGCCTTCGATCCGGGCATTGCGGCCATAGCCTTTGGGTTTCTTGCGGACGTAAGTCATTGGCAGCGCAAGCCTTTCGGCCACAAGCGCCGCAAAGGGGATGCCCGCGGTTTCGCCGCCTGCGATGTTGTCGAACGCCTCCAGCCCCGCGTCGCGCATTACTGTCACGGTCAGGAAATCCATCAGCACCGACCGGATGCGCGGGTAGGAGATCAGCTTGCGGCAGTCGATGTAGGTGGGCGAGGGCAGCCCGCTGGCCAGCGTGAACGGCGTCTCGGCGTTGAAATGCACCGCCTTGATTTCCAGCAGGGCGCGGGCAGTCAGGCGGGCGATTTCGTCGCGCGGGGGAAAGGCTGAGGGGATCATCGGGGACCTACGATACGACGTGCCAGTGCACGGGAAAGCCGGGGTTGAAGACGGTGACGGGGCCCGCTTCGGTATCGATCTTGTCGGGCCAGGTGCAGGGGTCGGACCGCTTTTCCAGCACCATCCGCGCAGCGTTCACCGGCAGGCGGTAGAAGGCCGGGCCGTTCAGCGAAGCAAAGCCCGCCAGCCGGTCCAGTGCATCCTCTTCGTCGAACACATGCGCAAGCAGGGGCATGGTGTTGGTCGCGGTAAAGCACCCGGCACAGCCGCAGGCATGTTCCTTGAGCGAGTCGATGTGGGGCGCCGAATCCGTGCCCAGAAAGAAGCGCGGACTGCCCGAGGTGGCGGCCTTGCGCAGCGCCAGACGATGCTTTTCGCGCTTGGCCACCGGCAGGCAGTAGTAGTGCGGCTTGATCCCGCCGACAAGAATATGGTTGCGGTTGAGAATCAGGTGATGCGTCGTGATCGTCGCGGCAAGGTTGTCGCCCCCCTCGGCGGCATAGGCGACGCCCTCCTCGGTGGTGATATGCTCCATCACCACACGCAGGTCCGGAAGGCGGCGGCGCAAGGGGGCAAGGACCGTGTCGATAAACACCGCCTCGCGGTCGAAGATGTCGACTTCGGGATCGGTAACCTCGCCGTGGGTGCAAAGCGGCAGGCCAATTTCAGCCATTTTCTCCAGCACGGGCAGGACCTTGGCCAGATCGCGCACCCCGCCGTGCGAATTGGTCGTGGCCCCGGCGGGATAAAGCTTGACCGCTTTCACCAGCCCTGAAGTTGCCGCGCGGGCCACGTCGGCGGGGTCGGTCGCTTCGGTCAGATACAGCGTCATCAGCGGGTCGAAGGCCATGCCCTCGGGCAGGGCCGCCTTGATCCGGCCATGGTAGGCCACCGCGTCAGTCAGCGTCACCACCGGAGGCACCAGGTTCGGCATGATGATCGCGCGGGCGAAATGGCGGGCGGATTCGGGCAGCACGGCGCGCAACATCGCGCCGTCGCGCAGGTGCAGGTGCCAGTCGTCGGGGCGGGGCAGGGTGATCGTCAGCATGGGCCTTCGGGTAGCGCAAACCCGACCCCGTTTCCAGTGGCATCGCACGGCCGCTTGCGACAGGATGCGACAAAAGGAGATCCCGATGATCCGACCGCTTTGCCTTGTCACGCTTTGCACCCTTGCCGCGCCCGCCTTTGCCCAGGAGATCGACTGCGCCAACGCGATGGCGCAGATGGACCTGAACCAATGCGCCTATGACGACTGGAACGAAGCGGATGCCGACTTGAACCTGGCCTACGGGCAGGTGATGCGGCTTTTGAAGCAATGGGATGCCGATCTGCCCGAAGGGGAACAGGGCGGGGCGGCGGCGCTGAAAGACGCGCAGCGCGCCTGGATCACCTTTCGCGACAAGGCCTGCGAGGCCGAGGGCTATGCGATGAAAGGCGGCAGCGCCGAGCCGCTGCTGGTCTATGGCTGCATGCGGCTCTTGACCGAAGAGCGTACCGCCCATCTGACCAGCATGCTGGAGGCCTACCAGTAGTCAGTCCATCCCGCCGGTCAGCTCGGCCAGCCTGCGGGCAAAGCGCGGCGCGTTCAGGCGTGAGGTGACCGACCGGCAGATCATGATCTCGCGTTCCGGGTGGCCGGCCAGCCGGGCGGCGGCCAGGATCGACCGCAGGTAATTGCCGTTCGACCGCCGCCCCCGCCAGAGCCAGGAAAAGAACTCGGCCGAGAATTTGCCGTCCATCGCCGCCTCGATGATCCGGTCCAGGACGCGCATTTCGATCAGCGTGTCCTCGGTGCCTTCGCCAGTGTGGCGGGCGTGCAAGGGGGTGACCCAGGGCCGCTGGAACAGGGCCGCGTGCATCGCGTCGGGCCGGTGCAGAGGGTCGTGGATCAGCCAGACGCGCGACGCGCTTTCGGTCATGTCAGGGGCATAGCCATAACGGCTGCGAAAGTTGATCCGCCGGGCGACCCGGTGGCGGCTGTCCCAGCCGGCAAGCGCGGGGTCCAGCGTGGCCCGGGGTGCGACCAGCACCAGTTCCGCGCCCGGCGCGGTGATCGAATAGGCCGCGGCCGCATAACCCGCCGCCCCGGCGCCATAAAAGATCACCCGGTCGAAATCTTCCAGGAACCCGTCGTCGGCCAGCCGGTCAAAGTAACGAAAGACCGCCGGATCGCGCCACCAGGTCTCGCCCTCGGCCAGAATGGTCAGCATCGACCAGCCGCGATCCTTGGCCAGCGCATAATGTTCGGGCAGATTTCCGGGCCGGTCGCGCACCGCGCCCGCGTCCTCGAAGGTCACCAGCAGCACCGGACGCTCTTCGGCAAAAAAGGCGTAATGCGCATCCCCCAAAGGCAGGAAATCGCCGTCATTTTCTGCAATCGCAAGCATTGCGCGCTGCCATTCAGGCGGCGCATCCGGATGTGTCATGACTTTCCACGGTGTAGTGCAACGTCTGGAACGTGACTGTCAATGTGGGGTAAAAACCCAAGATTCACAAGGTTTTACCGTGCAAAACCCGGCCCGGGACGTCAACAACCGGGTGACTTTGTTTCACGGCTGGCCCGGCCTGCAACCCCTGCGGGGTGGCGTCAGCGTTAACTCAACCTTAAGAAATATTCGGCTTTGTACGCCGATTCCATATGTTCTTGGCCGCTTCCGGCGACAAGACGCGGGCGGGCGGGGTCATCAGCAGCCGACCATAGAGCGCCCGCCATGGCTCTTCGGTCATCAGCCTGTGAAAGCGGTCATGCCGCCAGGCGACCGCCGCCGCATGCAGCCGCGCAAGCTTTGGATCGGCGTGCAGGAAGCTGCGAAGCGCGGCACTGTCCAGGCCCTGGATCGTCCGGTCCTCGACATCGACAAAGTTCCGCTCGACCCAGTAGTCCATCCCCAGCCGGTCGCCGTCATGCACGGCGCGGCCCCGGTCGCACTTCACAAGATAGCTTTCCACCGCCCCCAGCGCATAGTGGTTCACCTGCGCCAGGCCGATGTTGTCGCGCCCCAGGGGCAGGAAGATCCGGCCGGTCCGGTATTCGGCTGGCAGGGTGCGGCCCGAACTGTCGATCCAGACCTGCGCAGCCATCCGGTTGGCCACCGGCGCGCGCGGGCGGTGCACCCCCAGCTTGCCATAGCTGCCATCGTTGCGCACCAGCGTCTTGAACATCGCCGCCCGCCAGGGCCAGTGCAGAATGGCAGGCGCGGCGCGGGTGAAACGGTGCGTCACCGGCTGGTCCGCATAGCCCACGATCCCGTCATTGCCGAACAGCCGCCAGCCCAGCGGGATCGCCGTCGCCCCGGGCAAGGCCGCCAGCAGCGCCGCCAGCGTCCGGTCCCCGACATGCACGTTCACGAACTCGTCCACATCCAGCGGCAACAGCCAGTCCGCCCCCCGGACCAGAGGGTGCCTGTCGGCCTGCTTCAACGCGGCCCACTGCGGGCCTTCCGGATGCGGCCCGGGATTCGGCAGATGAGTCACCCACCCCAGCGCGGCCAGCCGGTCCAGCATCGCCTCGGTGCCGTCGTCGCAGTCGTTCGAGAACACCAGGAAATCCGTGACCCCGCAGGCCCGGTGATGCGCCAGCCACTCCAGCAGGAACGCGCCCTCGTTCTTGACGCAAAGGACGGCCGTGATCTTCATCCCGCCCGCCCTTTCATACTGGTCCAAATATCCCCGCCGGAGGCATCTGCCCTCTCCATTCCGCGCCACGCCCGAAGGCCTAGCACGGGCTGGCCGTCAGAAGAAAGCCTGCACCCCTGTGATCGCCCGGCCCAGGATCAGCGCATGGATGTCATGCGTGCCCTCATAGGTGTTCACCGTCTCCAGGTTCACCATGTGGCGCATGATCTGGAAGTCTTCCTGGATGCCGTTGCCGCCATGCATGTCGCGCGCCCAGCGGGCGGCGTCCAGCGCCTTGCCGCAGTTGTTGCGCTTGATGATGCTGATCATCTCCGGCGCTGCATTCGCCTCGTCCAGCAACCGCCCGACCCGCAGGCTGGCCTGCAGACCCAGGTTGATCTCTGTCATCATGTTGGCCAGCTTCAGCTGATAGAGCTGCGTCCCGGCCAGGGGCTTGCCAAACTGCTTGCGGTCCAGCCCGTACTGGCGCGCGGCGGCCATGCAGAACTCTGCCGCACCCATCACGCCCCAGGAAATGCCATACCGCGCCCGGTTCAGACAGCCGAACGGGCCTTTCAGCCCCTCGACATGCGGCAGCAGCGCGTCTTCGCCCACTTCCACGTCCTTCAGAACGATCTCGCCGGTGATGGAGGCGCGCAGCGACAGCTTGCCCCCGACCTTCGGCGCGCTCAGCCCCTTCGTGCCCTTGTCCAGCACGAACCCCTTGATCTTGCCGCCATGCGCCTCGGATTTGGCCCAGACCACGAAGACATCGGCGATGGGCGCGTTCGAGATCCACATCTTCGCGCCGTTCAGCACATAGCCCGACGCGGTTTTCTTCGCCGTGGTCTTCATCCCGCCCGGATCGGACCCCGCATCCGGCTCGGTCAGCCCGAAACAGCCGATCCACGCGCCGCTGGCCAGCTTTGGCAGGTATTTCACCCGCTGCGCTTCAGTGCCGTAGGCGTAGATCGGATACATCACCAGCGAGGACTGCACCGACATCATGCTGCGATAGCCCGAATCGACGCGCTCGACCTCACGCGCGACCAGCCCGTAGGCCACGTAGGACGCGCCAAGCCCGCCGTATTCCTCGGGGATCGTGACCCCCAGCAGCCCCATCTCGCCCATCTCGCGGAAGATGCCGGGGTCCGTGGTTTCCTCCCGGTAGGCCGCCACCACGCGCGGCTGCAGCTTGCCTTGCGCATATTCCCGCGCCGCGTCGCGCAGCATCCGCTCTTCCTCGGTCAGCTGGTCGTTCATCCGGAACGGGTCTTCCCAGTCGAACCGCCCCAGATCGGGCGCGTCCTTGGCTTTCAGCTTGGGTTTGGTCTGCAGCGTATCGGGCATGGGAACCTCCATCTTTGCGGCGATCATTGCAGAAAAGGCCGGGGCAGGCTATCGAAAGCCTTGCACGGGTTGATGAGGGAAACTCATAATGCTGCCCCGCCGCTACCTGCCGCCGATCCCGGCCCTGATGGCCCTGGAGGCCGTCGACCGCCTTGGCACCGCCTCGGCCGCAGCCGAAGAGCTCAGCCTGACCCAGGGGGCGATCAGCCGTTCCTTGCAAGGCCTGGAAAGCCAGCTGGGCGTGCCCCTGATGATCCGCGAGCGTCAGCGCCTGCGCCTGACACCCGCAGGCCACGACTATGTGGCCGAGGTCAGGAAAGCGCTGCATCTGCTTGCCTCTGCCTCGCTTGGCCTGCGCGCGAATCCCACGGGCGGCAGTCTGAACCTGGCAATCCTGCCCGCCTTCGGGATGCACTGGCTTGCCCCGCGTCTGGCCCGCTTTGCCCAAGGCCACCCCGAGGTCACGGTCAACCTTTCCACCCGCCTGCGTCCCTTCGACTTTGCCGGGTCCAGCTTTGACGCGGCGATCCACTACGGTAGATTCGATGGGGGACGCCAGGACTGGCCGGACGTTGATACCCTGAAACTCATGGACGAAGAGATCATCGCCGTCGCCGCCCCCGGGTTTCCTGCGCTGGCCCTGGCGACGGATATCCTGCGCCAGCCGCTCTTGCAGCTGGACAGCCGCCCCGGCGATTGGGGCCGCTGGCTTGCGCATCAGGGTTTTCCCGGCCTGCGCCCGTCGGGGATGACGTTCGACCAGTTCGCCACCCTGGCCCAGGCCGCGATTCACGGCATGGGGGTGGCGCTGATCCCGACCTTCCTGATCCAGCGCGAACTGGCCGAACGCCGGCTGCTGCCGGTGTTCGGCCCGCCAATTCCGGCGCTTGGCTCATACTTCCTTGTCTGGCCCAGTGCCGTGCCGGACCGCGCCCCGCTGCGATCCCTGCGGGCCTGGCTGCAGGCGGATGCCGCCGATCCCGGCTTGACCCCCGCATCCCCGCCCGCCACTCTGCCCCCCAGACCGGAGGCCCCTTGACCCAGATCCCCGCCAGCATCGACGCGGTCGAAACCCTGCTTGCAGGGCAGGGCTACGTCGCCTCGCGCGCGCTGGCGACCGTGGTGTTCCTGTCGCTGAAACTTGGCCGCCCGCTGTTTCTGGAAGGCGAGGCAGGGACCGGCAAGACCGAAATCGCCAAGACCCTTGCCGCCGCCCTTGGTCGCCGCCTGATCCGGCTACAATGCTACGAAGGCCTCGACGCCGCCTCTGCCGTGGCCGAATGGAACTTCGCCGCCCAGATGATCGCGATCCGCACGGCTGAAGGCAGCACCGACCGCGACCATTTGCAGGCGCAGCTTTTCACCGAAGACTATCTCATCGCCCGCCCGCTCCTGGAAGCGATGCGCCCGCAGCCCGGCGGGGCGCCGATCCTGTTGATCGACGAGGTGGACCGCACCGATGAGCCGTTCGAGGCCTTCCTCCTTGAAGCCCTCTCCGACTTTCAGGTCACCATCCCCGAGCTTGGCACCATCAAGGCCCCCGAACCCCCCATCGTCATCCTGACCTCGAACCGCACGCGCGAAGTCCACGACGCCCTGAAACGCCGCTGCCTTTACCACTGGGTCGACTACCCCAGCTTTGACCGGGAACTGCAAATCCTCAACTCCCGCGCCCCCGAAGCGCAGGCCAGCCTCAGCCGCGAAGTCGTCGCCTTCGTCCAGAAACTCCGCCGCGAAGACCTGTTCAAACGCCCCGGCGTGGCCGAAACCATCGACTGGGCCAAGTGCCTTCTCGCACTCGACGTCATCGCGCTTTCCCCCGAAGTCATCTCCGACACCCTGGGTGCCATCCTGAAATACCAGGACGACATCCAGAAACTGCAAGGCTCCGAAGCCAAGCGCCTGCTCGACGAGGTCAAGCGCGACCTTCTCCCCGCATGACCATTCATACTGGTCCAAATATCCCACGGGGAGCGCGAGGGGTGTGAAACCCCTCGCTCCGACGATGGCAACCTACGCCCCCCTCGACATTCCCGAAGACGGCAAGCTTGCCCACAACATCGCCCATTTCGCCCGCGCGCTGCGCAAGGCGGGCCTGCCCATCGGCCCCGGGCGCACGCTGGACGCAGTGACCGCCGTCGCCGCCGCACGCTTTGACCGGCGCGAGGATTTCTACTTCACCCTGCAAGCGGTCTTCGTCTCGCGGCCCGAGGAACGCTCGACCTTCGCGCAGGTCTTCCGGCTTTTCTGGCGCGACCCGCGCTATCTTGACCACATGATGTCGCTGATGCTGCCGCAGGTTCACGGCGTGCAGGAAGACCGCATCGCCCAAGCCGCCGAAAAGCGCGCGGCCGAGGCGCTTCTGGACGGCCAACTGCCCCCCGCGCCCAGGGACACCCCCGAAGGCGACCAGATCGAGATCGACGCCAGCGCCACCATGTCTGCCGAGGAACGGCTGAAAACGCTGGATTTCGAACAGATGTCGACCGCCGAGATCGCCGCCGCCAAGCGGATGCTGGCCCGGCTGTCGCTGCCGGTTCCGCCGCTGAAAACCCGCCGCTCTGCCCCCTCGACCCTGACCGCCCGCATCGACGCCCGGCGCACCTTGCGCGACGCGATGCGGCATGGCGGCGAACTGACCAGCCTGAAACACAAGGCCCCGGTCACCCGCTGGCCGAACCTTGTCGTCCTGTGCGACATCTCGGGCAGCATGGCCGACTACAGCCGCATGGTCCTGCATTTCGTCCACGCCGTCGCCAACCGCAAGGGCCAGGGCTGGGCCCGCGTCCACGCCTTCACCTTCGGCACGCGCCTCACGAACATCTCAAGGCACCTCTGCGCCCGCGACGTGGATGCCGCCCTGAAAGCCGCCGGGGCGCAGGCGCAGGACTGGTCCGGCGGCACGCGCATCGGGCAATCGCTCCACGCCTTCAACCGCGACTGGTCGCGCCGCGTGCTGGGGCAGGGGGCGGTCGTCCTGCTGATCACCGACGGGCTGGACCGGGACGACGCCCCGCTTCTGGCCCGCGAGGCCGAGCGTCTGCACCTGTCCTGCCGCCGCCTGATCTGGCTTAACCCGCTCTTGCGCTGGACCGGCTTTGCCCCCCGGGCGGCGGGGGTCAAGGCGATCCTGCCCCATGTCGACAGCTTTCGCGCCGCGCATTCCATCGCCTCGCTCGAGGCCCTGGGACAGGCGCTGTCGCGGCCGGGGGACACGGGCGAACGTGACCGGCTGATGGCGCTTTTACGCCTTTAGTGCGGGGGTTTAGGCGGGCTTTTGCGCAGGTTATCGGCTGGCATGTCCGTGATATCGCATATCAGGCAAAAGCATCCTTTGTTATGCGCATCGGGACGACCCGGGAACCAAGGCCGAATCGACGGCGTTGTCCGAGGCTCCCATTCAAGCGAGGACTGGTATGAGAAAGTTTCTGATTTCCACCACGGCGCTGTCGGTCGCCATCAGCCCGCTGGGCACGATGCCCGGCTTTGCGCAGGTGCTGAACGAGGATGGGTCGGTGACCGGTCCGGACGGGACCGTGCTCTGCGCGCCGACCGCCGACACCGCCTGCGATCTGGACGCGATCATCCAGGCCGTGACCGAGGCTGAAATCGCGGCCCAGGCCGAAGCCGAAGCCGCCGCGGCTGCCGCTGCCGAGGCGGAAGCTGCCGCGCAGGCCGCAGCCGACGCCGCCGCCGCTGAAGCCGCCGCTGCCGAAGCC
>JAKQLM010000443.1 GCA_029567145.1 Pseudomonadota bacterium | reverse complement strand
GGCGCGGGTTGGGGCGCAGCATTCCCAGGACTATGCGGCCTGGTATGCGGCCATTCCGGGGCTGCGGGTCTGCATGCCCTATTCGGCAGCGGATGCGAAGGGGCTGTTGAAAAGCGCCATTCGCGACCCGAACCCGGTGATTTTCCTGGAGAACGAAATCCTGTACGGGCGGTCGTTCGAGGTGCCCACGGACCCGGAGTTCGTGGTGCCGTTCGGCAAGGCCAGCATCATGCGGGGAGGGTCGGATGTGACCATCGTGTCCTTCGGGATCGGGGTCGCGCATGCTCTGGCTGCGGCAGAGACGCTGGCAGGCGAAGGGATCAGCGCCGAGGTGATCAACCTGCGCACCCTGCGGCCCATCGACTATGACACGGTGCTGGCTTCGGTGATGAAGACCAACCGCTGCGTCACGGTCGAGGAAGGCTTCCCGGTCGGGTCCATCGGCGACCATATCGCCAGTACGGTGATGCAGAAGGCGTTCGACTATCTGGACGCTCCGGTGATTACCTGCACGGGCAAGGACGTGCCGATGCCCTATGCGGCGAACCTGGAGAAATACGCCCTGATCACGCCCGCCGAGGTCGTGACCGCTGTCAAATCCGTCTGCTACCGGTGAGGTGAAGCCATGGCTACCGAAATTCTGATGCCCGCGCTTTCCCCGACGATGGAAGAGGGGACGCTGGCCAAATGGCTGGTCAAGGAGGGGGATGTGGTCAAGTCGGGCCAGATCCTGGCCGAGATCGAGACCGACAAGGCGACGATGGAGTTCGAGGCGGTCGATGAAGGGACCGTCGGGAAAATCCTGATCGCCGAGGGGACTGCGGGGGTGAAGGTCAATACGCCCATCGCGGTGCTGCTGGACGAGGGCGAGGATGCGTCTTCGGTCGCGGCTGCACCGAAGGCCGCGGCCCCGGTGGCGGCGCCTGTGGCGGCTGCGGCAGAGAGTCGGGCTGAAGCCCGACCTACGGTAGCGGTTCCAGTGACCGGCGGCGCGCGGGTCTTTGCGTCGCCCCTAGCACGGCGCATTGCCAAGGAAAAGGGGCTGGACCTGGGAGCCGTCAAGGGCTCGGGTCCGCATGGCCGGATCGTGCGGGCGGATGTCGAAGGGGCGCAGCCGGGGGCTGTGAAGCCTGCGGCGGTTGTCGCGGAGGCCCCGAAGGCGGCGGCCCCTGCCCCGGCGAAACCGGCGGGCGGCATGCCCACGGGCATGGCGGCGGAAACGGTGCTGAAGATGTATGCCGACCGGCCCTATGAGGAAGTGGCGCTGGACGGGATGCGGCGCACGGTGGCAGC
The DNA here is from genome assembly GCA_029567145.1 of Pseudomonadota bacterium. GTDB lineage: Bacteria > Pseudomonadota > Alphaproteobacteria > Rhodobacterales > Rhodobacteraceae > Tabrizicola. Next base: position 8,982 of record JAKQLM010000443.1, on the reverse strand, counting down.
GCGTCTGACCGAGGCGAAGCAGACCATCCCGCACTTCTATCTGCGGCGGGACGTGAAGCTTGATGCGCTGATGGCGTTCCGCGAGACGCTGAACAAGCAGCTTGAGGGGCGTGGGGTGAAGCTGTCGGTCAACGACTTCATCATCAAGGCCTGCGCGATGGCTTTGCAGGCGGTGCCGGCGGCGAACAGCGTCTGGGCCGGGGACCGGATGCTGCGGCTGAAGCCGTCGGATGTGGCGGTGGCGGTGGCGGTCGAGGGTGGGTTGTTCACTCCGGTGTTGCGCGATGCGGACAAGAAGTCGCTGTCGGCCTTGTCGGCGGAGATGAAGGACTTGGCTGGTCGGGCCAAGACCAAGAAGCTGGCGCCGCATGAGTATCAGGGTGGGTCGTTCGCGATCAGTAACCTTGGCATGATGGGGATCGAGAACTTCGACGCGGTGATCAACCCGCCGCACGGGTCGATCCTGGCCGTGGGCGCGGGGATCAAGAAGCCGGTGGTGCTGGCGGACGGGACGATTGGCGTGGCGACAGTGATGTCGATGACGCTGTCGGTGGATCACCGGGTGATCGACGGGGCCTTGGGGGCGGAGTTCCTGAAGGCCGTGATCGAGGCGCTGGAAAACCCGATGGTGATGCTGGCTTGATCTGTCGGAGCGGGGGTTTCACACCCCCGCACCCCCGTGGAGTATTTGTCAAAAGAGCAAATGGGGGCCTTCGGGTCCCCTTCTACTTTGCCTTCAGCGCCTTGATCAGCCGCATCGAGCGGGAGAGGATCGTGAGCGTGGTTCCGGCCACGATGATCCAAAGCGTCCAGTTCAAGGTCCATTCGCTGGCGTAGAAAGCGGCGATCACGGTGCCTGCGGTCAGGACCGCCATGCGCTGCGGCTTGGCCATGGGGCCGGAGAAATCGGCGGGGAAGCCTTCGGCCCGGCCAAGTTCGCGCAGGTAGGCGGTGGCGATGGCAAGGCTTGCCGCCAGCGTGCCAAGTGCGACGTTCTGGGCAGCGATTCCCGCGCCGATCAGCAGAAAAAGGTCGGAGAGCCGGTCGGGCGCCTCGTTCCAGAAGGGGCCGTCCTTGGCCCCCTGCCCGCCCTCGACCGCGACCATGCCGTCGATCAGGTTGCAGATCAGCCGGGTCTGAATCGTGGCGGCGACAAGGAGGAGCCAGACAACTTGCAGAAAGCCCGGACTGGCGGGCGTGAGCATGTAAAGAAAGCAGCCAAGTGCTGCAAAGCCGATGGAGGCCTGCGAAATCTGGTTCGGGGTCAGGCCCTTGTCGACCGCCGTCGCGGCCAGCTTGCGCGCCCAGCCGGTGTTGCGCGACCCAAGCGGCCGCCGCGAGGCGGGTGCGGGGTCCGGATCAGGCGGGGGTGTGGGGTCAGGTTGGGAAGCGGGGTCCGGTTGGGGTGCTGCGGCATCCATCATGTGAGCGACCAGTAATAGCGCGTGACATGAAAGAATATCGGCGCCGCAAAGATCACGCTGTCAAGCCTGTCGATGAAACCGCCGTGCCCGGCGATCAGGTGGCCCCAGTCCTTGACCCCCCGGTCGCGCTTGATCGCCGACATCACCAGGCCGCCGAAAAAGCCCATCATCGTCAGCGTCAGGCACAGCCCGGCTGCCTGCCAGGGCGAGAACGGGGTCATCCAGTACAGCGCCGTCCCGATGGCCGTGGCCGAGAGCGCGCCGCCAACCAGCCCCTCCCAGGTCTTGGAGGGCGACAGGTTCGGCGCGACCTTGGTGCGGCCGATCAGCTTGCCCCAGACGTATTGCAGCACGTCCGAAAGCTGGACGACGAAGATCAGGTAGGCGATGAGGATGACGTTGCGCCCCTCGAACCCGGGGATCTGCAGGTAAAGCAGCGCGGGCACGTGGCTGACGCAATAGACGCAGATCATCAGCGCCCATTGGGTTTCAGACACGCGGACCAGGAAGTCCTTGGTGCTGCCACGCAAGGCGGACAGAACGGGGAGCAGGAGGAAGACGTAGACCGGCACGAAGACGGCATACATGCCGTACCAGTCGGTCAGCACGAAATAGAACTGCAGCGGCAGGACCACGAAGAAGCAGGCCACCAGCGACCAATGGTCGGCGCGGTTGTGGGTGGTGAGCGTCAGGAATTCCCGCAGGGCCGCAAAGGAAGAAAGCGCAAAGAGAAGCACCACCCCGGGTTTGCCTGCGATGAAGGCGATGGCCAGAAGAATCACCATCACCCACCAGGCGTTGATCCTGGCGTTCAGGTTCTCGATCACCGGGTTCTGGCCGTCCTGAGACAGGCGCAGGCGAAGCACCTCACCGATGACCGAGGCCAGGATCAGGATCCCGCCGACACCTGCCAGCAGCCACAGAAGATGCGGGCTGGTCATCGCTGCACCTGCGGCTGAAGGGTCAGGAGAGCGGCAGAGGCGCGGGCAAGGAAGCTGTCTTTCGCCTCGTCCGGGGACAGATGCACGGGAGAGCCGAACGTCAGCGTGCAGATCAGCGGGACCGGAATGATCTCGCCCTTGGGCATGACGCGGTTGAGGTTGGCGATCCAGACCGGGACAAGGTCAACCTCTGGCCGGGCCTTGGCAAGGTGGTAAAGCCCGGATTTGAACGGCAGAAGCGCCTGGTCCGAGCCGTTGCGCTGGCCTTCGGGAAAGAGGATGAGCGATGAGCCCTGATCCAGCGCCTCGACCATCTGGGCGACGGGATCAGCGGTCCGCGCCTCGGGTCGGCGGTCGATGAGGACGGCGTTGAACACCTCGCGTCCGATGAAGGCGCGAAGCGGAGAGGTCAGCCAGTAGTCAAGCGCCGCCACCGGGCGGGTCTGGCGCCGCATCATCGGCGGCAGGACGGTCCACAAAAGGACGAAGTCGCCGTTGGAGCTGTGGTTGGCGAAGTAGACGCGCTGGCGGGGAACAGGTTCGATCCCCTGCCAGATGGCGCGGGGGGCGGTCATGAACCGGGCAAAGACGGAGATGGCCTGCCCTGCAGTGCGGGCGGCAAGGGCGCGCAAGAAGGGCTTCATGGGGTTGGGGTCATTCGGCCTTCAGGATCTGGTCCATGGTCAGAGCGGGCTGGGCGCATCCGGCCTTGCCGACGACACGGGCGGGCACACCGGCAACGGTCGTGTTGTGCGGCACATCTTCCAGCACCACGGACCCGGCGGCAATCCGCGAGCAATGGCCGACGTGGATGTTGCCCAGGACCTTGGCCCCGGCCCCGATCAGCACGCCGTCGCCGATCTTGGGATGCCGGTCGCCGTCTTCCTTGCCGGTCCCGCCAAGCGTCACCGAATGCAGCATCGACACGTTGTCGCCGACGACCGCCGTTTCACCAATGACGATGGAATGGGCGTGGTCGATCATGATGCCCTTGCCGACGCGCGCGGCCGGATGGATGTCGACGCCAAAGACTTCGGACACCCGCATCTGCACGAAATAGGCAAGATCGGTACGACCGTTTTCCCACAGCCAATGCCCGACGCGGTAGGCCTGAATCGCCTGATAGCCCTTGAAGAACAGGATCGGCTGCAAAAAGCGGTGGCAGGCCGGGTCACGCTCATACACCGCCATCAGGTCCGAGCGCGCCGCAGCCCCAAGCCCGGGGTCCGTCTCGTAGGCCCGGTCGGCGATTTCCCGCAGCATCTGTTCGCTCATCTCGCCCGAGGCGAGTTTCAGCGAAAAGCGATAGGCCAGCGCCCGTTCCATCGTCGCATGGTGCAACAGCCCGGAATGGATCAGCCCGCCCAAGAGCGGTTCATTCCGGATCGCCTCTTCCGCTTCTTCGCTGACCCGGCGCCACACCGGATCGACGGTGCTAAGACGGGCTTTGGTCTCAAGCATGGCGAAGTCTCCCTTTGGAAGCATCTTCTACCATAGAGCCGGGGGGATGCGACATGCAAAGTTGTGCGACCCGGCATCACCGGACTTGAACGGTGCGCCGGGTCTTGCGGGCCGCTGATCAGGTGCCCGCCGCAATCGCCCTGAAAGGACCGGGGCCGAACTGCATGGACAGTTGGGCGACGGCGACCTCGTAGGCCCCGATCACCCCATCGGCCGCCCGCATGGCCGGGGTATAGGCAAACGTCGGTCCGGTGACAGGGTATTCGGCCCGGATGGTCGCACCCTGAAGGATCCGGACCTGATAGGCCTCGACTTCCTCGCCCAGCGGCACTTCCAGCGACTGCCAACTGTCGCCGTCGATCCGGGTGCGCCGGATCCAGCGCACGTTCAGCGTCCCGGCCATGTCCGGTGTCGCCCGAAGGTGGCTGACCGGATAGGGCCGCAGACCGATGCCGTCGAATGCGGCCACAACCAGGGTCACGTTGGGATCATCGTAGCCGCGCGCGGTCGGCCCGATCCGGTAGTGCCGCGCCAGCCCTCGCGCCGACATGGGCAGGTCGATCTGCGTCAACGACAGGTCGATCAGGACGACCGTGCTGCCCGCAGGCCAGACCGGCGGCATGATCCCATCCGTGCCCAGTTGCCCCCGCAGGCGGGTCGACACCTCGTAAGTCTCCGGCGCGACCAGCACCGCATCCGCAAACTGGAACACCTCCCAGTTGGACGACGATCCATCCCCGATCGCCATGGCGTTTGCGCCATTCAGGACAGCGTCAACGTCAGCCGAGCTCAGTTCTCCATCCGTCAACCTGATCCGCAGCGGCGCTCCCCGGTCCCAGACCCCGACCGGGGCGGCCGTCAGGGGCGTTTCGGTCACACCGACCACGCCGGGGGCCGAGACCAGACGGTTCAGCTCATATCCTGCGTCGTCAATTGCGGACCAGACCGCGACGGACCCGGGCCAGGGGTCCGCTCCGATGGCCAGGTGCGGGGCGTGGGCGACCTCGGCCCCGGTCAGCAGCGGCAGGTCCAGAAAGACCGGCAGCACCGGAACCGGAGGCACGAAGGACCGAACCACGATCGTGTCCGCCGCAGTGTCGGCGGGGGAATAGGTTCCGGCTTCCACCCGGACCGCCTCGATCAATTGCGCATCCGACTGCTCCATCCGGTCGATGCGATAGCGCTGGCCGTCATACCGCACGACATCGCCAGCCCCCAGGCTCAGCCGGGACTTCGGCAGCGAAAAGCGGGCCAGGTCACGGGCGATCCGCGCTTCGGACAACCAGCGGTCGGCGATGGCGCGGGCCTCGCCAGTGACCAGGGCCAGCGGAAGATCGGTCTGCGACACGCCCAGGTACTGCTCGTCCGGGAACCGGGCCTCGGCCGCCCGGGTTTCATAGCTGCCCTCGGCTTCGACAAAGCCCAGCCTCACTTGACCGGACACTTCGACATCTGCCGCGCGGGTCGTCTCGAAGCTGCCGTCCGCATCGGTCAGGACGGCAAGATCGTCCACATCGATGTCCGCCGTCACCAAACCTGTCCGGCTGCGGAACACCAGCTTGCCGTCCCGTTCGATCGCGTCGAAACCGAAGGCCAGCATCAAGGGTTGCAACGCGCTGCGTCCGGTCGTGATATCGGCCTGCTGATAGCCGCGCACCAGACCGTGAAGCTGGCGGATGTCGATCCCCGGCACCCCGGACTGCTCGCAGATTTCCGCCACCACCTGCGCCAGAGGCTGGTTGGTCGCGCGCCCGTTCAACCAATGGCCGCGCACATAGTTTTCCCCGTCGCTCCAGACCTCCAGCTGCCCTGGAAACTCTGGGAACGGGCGGGTGTCCCAGGCCCAGGCATGCGCGTGATCAAAGTCGACCATCGGCGCGTCGTACAGGATCGACACCGGGTTGTTGTCCACATTGGTCCAGTGGCCACCATGCGCCAGCAGGTACTGCATCTGCATCAGGTCATCGCGGCGACCGTTGGACCAGGCCGGCAGCCCGGATTCCGAGGATTTCACATCGACAAAGCGGTTCGGCTGGTTCGTTCCCTTGTCGATGGCGGGACAGCCGTATTCCGTAAAGCGGAACGGCTTGGACTGCGGCACCCAACCCGTCGGCGTCGGCAGCCGCGCGCCGCCGATCCGGTCATGGTGCAGATTGGACCACCACGACCGCAAGTCCTTGTAGCGAAAGACCCAATCCTCGCCATGCGCGCTGTCAAGGATCGGCAACCGACGCTGGCTGTTCGCACCTTCCGGGCTGTCGTAATACCAGTCGAACCCTTCGCCACCGGCGATGTTGTCCTGCAGATAGCCCAGATCGTACACCGAGCCCCGGCCCGCGTCGGCATGGTCTTCGCCGTCGCGCCAGTCCGACAGGGGCATGTAGTTGTCGATGCCGACAAAGTCGATCTCGGGATCGGCCCACAAGGGATCCAGGTGAAAGTAGACGTCTCCGTCGACGTGATAACCGAAATACTCTGACCAGTCCGCCGCATAGCTGATCTTGGTGTCGACCCCCAGCATCGACCGGACATCAGCCGCAAGCTGGCGCAGAGCAACGACGGCCGGGAAGCTGTCACCAGGCCCCCGGATCTGGGTCAGGGACCGCATCTCGGACCCGATGCAGAAGGATTCGACCCCGCCCGCCGCGACACACACCGCCGCACAGTGCAGGATGAACCGCCGATAGCTCCATTCTGCCGGGCCGGAATAGGTGATGGTCCTGCCGTTGATGGCAAAATCGCCAGGCTCTGCCGTTCCGAAGAAGGCGGCGACCTCGGCGGCAGCCGATGCGCCCTGGTCCGGCGACCCGTCGCGCCCCGGGGCCACGGACAGGGTGATGCGTCCGCGCCAGGGCAGGGCCGGTTGCGTGCCCGCCCCGGTCCAGGGGTCGGTCAGCGTGTTGCCGGCGACCTGATCCATCAGGATGAACGGATAGAACATCACGTCCTTGCCACGGGCGGCCAGGGCCTGAATCGCCTCGATCACCGCCGCATCCGCGGGCGTCCCGCCATAGACGGACGCGCCGTCGACCACCGGCACGGTCTGCGCCGCCGCGCGCGCAATGCCGCCCGACCGCCAGGGCATCCCCACGCCGTCCCGCGCCGTCTGTTCGACCTTCGGCCTGATCTCGCAGGACGCGCACCGCAGGTCATCGCCGAACCACGACACGACCAGCGACACCGCCCCGGCCTGGGGCAGCTCGGTTTCCAGCTGGTCCAGGCTGGCGGCAAAGTCGGTCAGTCCCGACGGCGAATGCACGTTTGCCGTCCGGTTGCGCCCCGGGGCTTCGGCATAATGGACCGCCGTCGTGGCCAGCGCATATTCCCCCGTCCCCGGGATCAGCGCGACGGCGCGGACGGCGGTGTCCAGCGTGCTGCCAACCGGCACCGCTGGCCCTTGCGCGGCCCGGACAACCTCGAACGTGAACTGCGGCACCCGGTTGCCATACTCCGTCAGCTCCAGATCCTCGATCACCACATAGGCCAGCCCCCGATAGGCCGGAGCCTTGCCCGCGCCTTCGACCGATTCGATCAGCGGGTCGGGCAACTGGTCCTCGCTGCCGGAATAGACCCGCAGGTTCAGGTCCGACGGCGAGATTTCGTTGCCGTCCGCCCAGACGCGGCCCACCCGCAGGATTTCGCCCTCGCACAGCGCAATCGCCAGGCTGACCGAATAGCTGAACTCGTTGACCTTCGGCTTTGGCGCGCCCTTGCCGGTTTTCTGACGGCGCACCGTTTCCTTGAAATCCGTCGCCCAGATCACCTGGCCGCCGACGCGCAACCGACCCCAGATCTGGCCGATGGCCGCGCCCTCGCCCGCACCCGTCAGGCGCAGCCGGTCGATGCGTCCGATGTCCACCGGATCAGAGCCGGACCCCAGGATGCGCTGGTCGATGGCCCGCCCGATCGTTGCACCGATCGCGCGGCCGATCACCGCGCCCGAAAGTCCCAGGACAGTCCCGCCAAGTCCGGCGCCAAGCGCGGCCCCGGCAGCAGATAGCACGAGCGTGGCCATTCATCTGGCTCCTTCAGGAAAAGCGAACCGCGCGGCAATCCGGCGGCACCACGGTTGGGACAGGGCGTTCTCGACGACTCCGTGACCGGTGTAGGCATGGATGAACCGTGGCTCGGGTCCCGCCAGTGACTGCACGCCAAGATGCTTGGCGATGCTGCCCGAGCGCATCCGGAACAGAAGGACATCACCCGAAGCTTGGCTTGCCACCGGCTTTTCCAGCAACCATCTGCGGGCCGCCAGCAGCAGGACCTCGCGGTGATCGGGCTCGGCCCAGTCATCCGTATAGGGCGGCACGGGTTCGGGTTCCTGCAGGTACAGGCTGCGCCAGATCCCGCGCAACAGGCCAAGGCAGTCCGCCCCGGCACCCTTGACGCTGGCCTGGTGCAGGTACGGAGTCCCGATCCAGGATCGCGCCTCGGCAACCACGTGCAACGCGATCATCCGGCATTGCCTCCCAAGAACCTGGGGCCACCCGTGTTCACCTGGTCCGGACGGGGATAGGACGTCAGCCAGTCGTCGCCCGGAATGTGCGGAAAGCCCCGGAAATTCAGGAAATTCCCGAACTTGGTGCGGCACATTGTCGGTGACTTGTCGCATCCTGCGATGATCCGCACTGTGTCGCCTTCGGCCAAGGGCGCGATGGTCGACTGCCACAGCTCCACCCGCCGCGCCGTCCCGGTCAACCGATCCGACTTCACCACGCCCACCAGACCCCGCGCGGCCCCGTCCAGCACCTCCAGCCGACCGGCTTCGAACCAGCGGTCGTCATAGCCTGCAAAGCTGGCAAAGCTCAGGACCCGCCCCTCTAAGACCGCTTCCACCACCCGGTCCGCGAAATAGCCCGGCTGCAGCGTGTCGAACCGGCACCGGCCATCCCCCAGAACGGCCGAGCAGCGCGACACATAGGCCTGCCCCTGCGCCTGGTTCAGCGCCTCGCTCAGGCCCCGCAGTTCGGCCCGAAACCCGCCACCCGCGCGCTGGATCTCGCCCAGACTGCCGCGGAACTGCTCGACCCGATCCTCCGGGTTCGCCCAGTTGACCAGGAAGGCCCGCACCTCGGCCCCGTCATAGCGCCCGGCCAGGATATCGCCTTCGCTGACCGCCGCATCGCTCAGCGCGCCCACGGCTTCCGAGTTGTCGA
>JAKQLM010000512.1 GCA_029567145.1 Pseudomonadota bacterium | reverse complement strand
GGCGCGGCGGGGGTCATCACCCCGGCGGCCTACGGCATCCACTCCAACCGCCTGCCCCCCTTCACCCCGCCCCGCCCGCCCGAAGACGACCGCACGATCCTGACCGAGGCGCTGGCAACCCTGGGCGCGCATGCCGAAACGCTGGGTGTGGAGCTGTGGCTGGAACCCCTGAACCGCTACGAGGACCACATGGTCAACACCCTGGCGCAGGGGGCGGACCTGTGCCGCGCCTCTGGCAGCCGGGCGGTCAGACTGATGGCCGACCTCTTCCACATGAACATCGAAGAGCCCGACATCCCCGCCAGCCTGCGTGCCGCGGGACCGCTGGTCGCGCATCTGCATTTCGCCGATTCCTCGCGCCTGGAACCGGGCACCGGCCACACCGACTTTGCTTCTGCCCTGCAGGCCCTGCCCGATTTTACCGGCTGGGGGGCCATCGAATGCCGTCTGTCCGGCCCGCCCGATACCGCCCTGCCCGCGTCCCTTGCCACTTTGCGAAAGATCTCCTGATGGCTACCCTCGTCCTTGAAGACGTGAAGAAATCCTTCGGCGCGGTCGACATCATCAAGGGCGTCGACCTCGACATCGCCTCACGTGAGTTCGTGGTGATGGTCGGCCCCTCGGGCTGCGGCAAGTCCACCCTTCTGCGCATGATCGCCGGGCTGGAGGAAACCACTTCCGGCACGATCCGCATCGACAGCGAGGACGTGACCGACGCCGAACCGGCCGAGCGTGGCATCGCCATGGTGTTCCAGTCCTACGCGCTGTATCCGCACATGACCGTGGCCGAGAACATGGCCTTCGGCTTGCGCGTGACTGGTGTGCCCAAGGCCGAGATTGACCGGCGTTTGGCAGTTGCGGCGCAGATCTTGCAACTGGACAGCTACCTTGACCGCCGTCCGGCGCAGCTGTCCGGCGGCCAGCGCCAGCGAGTCGCCATTGGCCGCGCCATCGTGCGCGACCCCAAGGTCTTCCTGTTCGACGAACCCTTGTCGAATCTCGACGCCGAACTGCGCGTCCACATGCGGCTGGAACTGGCACGACTGCACCAGCGGCTGGGTGCCACGATGATCTACGTCACCCATGATCAGGTCGAAGCGATGACGCTGGCCGACAAGATCGTGGTGCTGAAGGCGGGCCGCGTCATGCAGGTCGGCGCACCGCTGGATGTGTTCGACGACCCCGCCAACCTGTTCGTTGCGGGCTTCATCGGCTCACCCCGGATGAATGTCCTGCCAGCTGTCGTCGCCCCCGGCGACGGCCGCACCGTGCTGATCGAGGGCGATGCAGAAATGGCGGTAGCGTTGCCGCACCTGCTTCAGGCCCTGCAGCCGGGTCGGAACGTCAGCCTGGGTCTGCGCCCGCAACATCTTCGCCCCGCCGCCGATGGCGTGCTGAAGCTTCTGCCCGACGTGGTCGAGCAGTTGGGCGACGTGGGCTATCTGCACGGGCTGACACCGGGCGGCGCGGCCCTGGTCGCGCAAGTGACCGACCGCCTGCGCGCCACCCCGATGCAAGAAATGCGGCTGGCCTTCGATCCGGCCTGCGCCTTCCTTTTCGACAGCGACGAGCAGCGGCT
>JAKQLM010000504.1 GCA_029567145.1 Pseudomonadota bacterium | reverse complement strand
GCCAAACAGCACCCGGACCGACCCCGGACCGTCGGGCGTGAGACTGAGATACCAGAAATACCCCGGAGTCAGCGTGATCAACAGCGCGGGATAGATCGCCAGCAGCCAGGTGATCCGCCGGTCATCGCCCTGCAGGACCGTGTTCGATGGATGCGCCAGAGCCAGCGGCACCAGGTCGTTCTTCACGATCCAGTGGTAGTTGAACGCCGCTTCCCCCTCGGGGCATTCCATCTTGTTCAGGTCCGACGCCCCCCCGATGGTCCCCGCGTGGCAGACCGGCAGGTGGTAGCTTTCCATGAAATTCTCGGCCAGGACCTTCCAGTTGGTGTCCCAGCGGAATTCTTCGCGGAAAAGCTCGCGGTAGCTGGCCATGTGCAGGTGGCCGACCAGCTTTTCCACCCCGGCCAGCCTGTCCGACGGGGGCAGAGCGGTCGGGTCCAGCGTCACCATCACCCAGCCGTGCCAGTCCTCGACCCGCACCGGGGGCAACGCCACGTCCTCGCGGCAGAAGTCTTGGTTCCGCGCCATTGCCGGGGCACCGCGCAAGGTGCCGTCCAGATTGTAGGTCCAGGCGTGATAGGGGCAGACGATCGACCGGACGTTGCCCCGGCCTTGCAGCAGCGTGCTCATCCGGTGGCGGCAGACGTTGGACATGCCGCGCAACACGCCGTCCCGGTCGCGCAGGATGATCACCGGCTCGCCCGCGATCTCCATCGTCAGATAGTCCCCCGGCTGGGCCAGCGCGTCCGCCCGCCCGGCGCAAAGCCATTCCCTGGCAAAGATATGCTCGGCTTCGGCCTTGGCAAAGGCGGGCGAGGTGTAGACCGACTTTGGCATCGCATGGGCGCGCTCGAACGGGACGGCGACATTGGCGCGCAGTTCCGCAATGGCAAGCGAGGGGTCGTGCTGGGTCATGTCCGGGCCTCCGTTCCTGCGATCCTGCGCCACGACGGACGGCGGCTCTAGCGCTTTCTCGACATTCAGCCGGGGAAATGCGCCGTGATCGCCGCTGCAAAGGCCTTGGCCAGCACGGGATTCGCCTCGGGGCCGTAATGGATGCCGTCGATGGGCGACACCTGCACCAGCGGTCCCGCATCCAGAAACGGCACGCCCAGCCGGTCCGCCGCCGCCGCGATCTCGGCGGCCAGAGCACCGGATTTCGCCGCCCCGCCCGCGAACATGCCCGCAAGGCAGCCCACTTCGACAATCGGCGGCGGCGCGACCAGCAGCACCCCCGGAGCCCCGCCCCCCGGCCCAGCACCCGATCCCAGGATCACCCGCACCAGCCGCTCCAACGACAGGGCGATGTCGCAGGCATTGACCGAAAACCGCTCTTTCAGGTCGTTGGTGCCCAGCATCACCAGCACCGCATCCACCGGCTTGTGGCTTTCCAGAATGGCGGGCAGCACCGTCAGACCGTTCCGATGCGCGCCCTCGACCGGGTCGTCATGCACGGTCGTGCGGCCGGGATGGCCTTCGGCAATCACCTCCCAGTCGGGCAGAAGCCGGGCCAGGCGGCCCGCCCAGCGTTCGTCGCGCCCGAATCGCCCGGCAAATCCCAGGTTGGGCATCGGCATCGTGCCATGGGTGTTGCTGTCCCCGAAAAGTAGCAGCGTGCGCATCCTGTCCCCCCGTTTCGGCGCAGGATGCACCGCTTTGCGGGCGCAGGTGAAGCGATTCCCCATGCCCTGACGCCGAATCTGTGATTGACGCACCTCAACCACCGGCCGATGATCCGGGAAAGCGACGCAGGAGCAGGCCGTGCGGCCAACGGTCAACGATATCGCGCGGGAGGCGGGGGTTTCGCTCGCCACGGTCGACCGGGTGCTGAATGCCCGCCCCGGCGTGCGGGAAAAGACCATCCGCGCGGTGAATGAGGCGATCCTGAAGCTGGGCTATGTGCGCGACCTGACCGCCGCAAACCTGGCGCGCAGCCGCAGCTACCGGATGGCGGTCGTGCTTCCCGACACGGAAAGTCAGTTTCTTCAAGAGCTTGCAACCGCCCTGACCGATGCGGGACAGGCCGCAGCGACCTCTCGGGTCGAGATGCGCCTGCACCGCTTTCCTCCCGAGGACCCACATGCGCTTTCCGCGCTTCTGGCCGGTCTGCCGGGGCGCGGCTATGCCGGTGTGGCGATTCTGGCCCCGGAAACTCCGGTCCTGCGCGACGCGGTGCGGTCCTTGCGCGCCAAGGGCCTGCCAGTGGTCGCCCTGGTGTCGGACCTGCCCAACACCGGGCGCGACCACTTTGTCGGCATCGACAACCGCGCGGCGGGGCGGACGGCAGGCGTGCTGATGGGCCGCTTCCTGGGGGGCGGGCCGGGGCAGGTGCTGGTCCTGGGCCCGTCGCTTCTGGCGGGCGACATGATCGAACGCCGCCGCGGCTTTGACGAGGTGCTGCTGCGCGACTTTCCCGGGCTAGAGGTGCTGCCGTCGCTGGAGACTCACGGCTCTGGCCGGACCTTGCGGCAGGTGGTGGCGCAAATGCTGGCCAACGCACCCGGCGTCCGGGGCATCTATGCCATGGGCGACGGCCACCGCGCCTTGACCCAAGTGCTTGAGGAAATGGGGCTTTCCGGCAAGCTGACCGTGATCTGCCACGAACTGACCCCGCATGTCCGCCAGGCGCTGGAGACCGGCGAGATCACCGCCGTGATCACCCAGAACCTTGGGCATCTTGCCCGCAGCACGCTGCGCGTCCTGCGCGCCAAGGCCGACAACCTGCCCCTGGACGCCGGGCAGGAACAGATCCGGATCGAGATCGTGCTGCGGGAAAACCTTCCCCCCAGCCCCGATTCGGCGGCGGGACCGACCGAAGCCGCTGCCTGAACCACCGCCCCAAATCGCTTTGAACAAGGGCGTTTCGTGGATTTGAGGTACGCACCTCAAAAATGCTTTACAGACGGCCCGCCCGCTGTCTATCGTCACCGCAATCCAAGAAGGCCCGGCATCCGCACGGGTCCGCCATTTCAACCATCGGGAGGACTGCATGAAACGGACGACACTCGCCGCCACGGCGGCAATCGGGCTGGTCTGGGCTGCCCAGGCCAACGCGCAAGCCAATGAACTGACGCTGTGCTGGGCCGCCTGGGACCCGGCGAACGCGCTGGTCGAACTGTCCAAGGACTTTGAGGCGCAGTCCGGCACCAAGATGAACTTTGAATTCGTGCCGTGGCCGAACTTCGCCGACCGCATCCTGAACGAGCTGAACTCGGGCGGGCAGCTGTGCGACCTTCTGATCGGCGACAGTCAGTGGCTGGGCGGTGCGGCTGAAAACGGCTGGTACGTCAAGCTGAACGACTTCTTCGCCGCCGAAGGCATCAGCATGGACGACTTCGCCCCGGCGACCGTCTACGCCTATTCCACCTGGCCGAAGGGCGAGCCGAACTATTACGCCCTGCCCGCGATGGGCGACGCGAACGGCTGGTTCTACCGCAAGGACTGGTTCACCAACCCCGAGATCATGGCCGCCTACAAGGAAGCCACCGGTCAGGACCTGCGCGAACCCCAGTCGCAGAAAGAACTCCTGCAGATCGCGCAATTCTTCCAGGGGCGCGAGATTGACGGCAAGACGGTCTACGGCGCCTCGATCTTCACGGAACGCGGGTCCGAAGGCATCACCATGGGCGCGACGGGGGCGCTGTATGCCTGGGGCTTCAAGTATGAGAACACCCCCGGCAAGTATGACATGGAAGGGGCGGTGAATTCGCCCGCCGCCGTGGAAGCCCTTGAGTTCTACAAGGAACTTTACAAGACCGGCACGCCTCCCGGCTATGACAACGCCTATATGGAGCAATCCCTGGACGCGTTCAAATCCGGTCAGGTGGCGATGGCGATGAACTGGTTCGCCTTCTTCCCGGGCCTTGCCGCCGACCCGACCGTGGGCGGTGACAAGATCGACTTCTTCGTGAACCCAGGCCAGAACGTCGCGGCCTCGACCCTGGGCGGCCAGGGCATTTCGGTGGTCGCCAACACCGACAACATGGACGGCGCGCTGGCCTACATCAAATGGTTCGCGCAGCCGGACGTGCAAAAGAAGTGGTGGGCCGCCGGTGGCTATTCCTGCCACAAGGCCGTTCTGGAAGACCCGGGCTTTGCCGCCAGCGCCCCCTTCGCCGGGGACTTCCTCGAGGCGATGGGCGGGGTGCAGGACTTCTGGCAGGAACCGGCCTATGCCCAGCTTCTGCTGGCGATGCAAGAGCGGGTCCACAACTATGTGGTCGCCGACCAGGGCACCGCTCAGGAAGCGCTGGACGGCCTGATCGCCGACTGGACCGAGGTCTTCCAGGACGAAGGCAAGCTCTGATCCTTCCGGGTGCGCCGGGTCTTCCGGCGCACCCCCTTTGCAGGACCCAACCGACATGGCCACGCCCCCCATCGACCGACTTGCGCGGGCTACCCCGCCATCCGTAGCGCGCAAGGTCCGCGGGTTGTCGGACCGCGCCATCGCCTGGATCTTCGTGGCCCCCACGATCTTCCTCCTCCTGGCGATCAACATCTTCCCGCTGATCTGGACGGTACGGCTGTCCTTCACCAACTTCGCCGCCAACCGCCCCAACCGCGAGGTGGAATGGGTTGGCTTGCGCAATTACGAGCGCATCCTGACGGATGAGGGCACCTGGGCCAACATGCAGACCACGGCGCATTTCCTGGTCTGGACCATCGTCTTGCAGGTCATCATCGGCTTCACGCTGGCCTGGCTGATCAACCGCAAGTTCAAGGGCAATGACCTGCTGACGACGCTGATCGTGATCCCGATGATGCTGTCGCCTGCCGTAGTCGGCAACTTCTGGACCTTTCTTTACCAACCGCAAATCGGCCTGATCAACTATGTGGTGGAGCTGGTCAGCGGCACCCCCGCCAGCAGCTTCTCCATGCTTGGCCCCGGCGGCCTTGCCCCCTGGTCGATCATCATCGTCGACACCTGGATGTGGACGCCCTTCGTGATGCTGATCTGCCTTGCGGGCCTGCGGTCGATCCCCGACTACATCTACGAGGCCGCCGAAGTGGACCGCGCCTCGAAATGGCGGCAGTTCTGGACCATCACCGTGCCAATGGTCCTGCCGTTCCTGATGCTCGCCGTCCTTTTCCGCGGGATCGAGAACTTCAAGATGTTCGACATGGTCGTCCTTCTGACCGGCGGCGGCCCGGGGAACGAAACCCTCCTCGCCTCGATCGACCTCAAGCGCGAGGCGTTCGAGAAATGGCGCACCGGCTATTCCAGCGCCTACGCGATCATCCTGTTCGTCACGGTCTTCGGGCTGGCCTCGATCTACGTCAAGGCCCTGAACAAGGTGAAAGAAAGATGAGCGCCTATTCCGTCACCGAACCCTCGAAGGCCTCGAAATGGGTCGCAGGCGCGCTGGTCGTCGCCTACACGATCATCACCCTTCTGCCGCTGGTCTGGATCATCTCCACCAGCTTCAAATCCGGGCCGGACAGCATCTCTTATCCCCCCAAGGTGATCTTCGAGCCCAGCCTGGAGGGCTACGTCAACCTTTTCACCACCCGCACCCGCATCGCAGCCGAGGATTTCGCCGCCCTCCCCCCGCCCGAGACCTGGTATGATCAGGTCGTCCGCGACGACGGCATGGTGATCGCCGGGCCGTCCCGGTTCGGTGAGCGCTTCCTGAACTCGGTCATCATCGGCTTTGGCTCCACCGCGCTGTCCATCTTCCTTGGCACCCTTGCCG
>JAKQLM010000503.1 GCA_029567145.1 Pseudomonadota bacterium | reverse complement strand
CGACGAGAACCGCGATGGCGACCGGGGCAATGACGGCGATCTGTGGCACAGCCATTGGGTCGTTCTGGGACAGGATGACGCTTGCGGCGCGGGTGCGCTGAAAGTGATCGACATCCCCGAAGGCAACACGCCGCGCCTGCCTGCCACCTGGCCGGGCCTGCCCTTGCTGATCGACAGCCCTGGCTGGCAACCGATGCTTGATGCCGAGACCATCGAGATCGCGGTGGCCTTCGACGACATCGGCGTGGTCGAGACGGTGGGCTTTGACGGCGTGACCGCAGGCTTGCGGGTGAATGCCAATGTCCATGCGCCGCTTCTGTGCGTCACTGATGTCTTTGACGTGGCCTCGGGCGATCTCAGCCTGCCGGGCAAGGTCAACCAGTAATCAACGGCCGGCGGCGCTGGTGGTGCCGCCGGCAGATTGTGGAGGGTGAACACCATGTCCGATCTTGCCCCGCCGATCCTGGCCTCCGAATGGTTGAACACGCCCGAACCGTTGACGCTGGAAGGCCTGCGTGGCCGGGTCGTGGTGATCGAGTGTTTTCAGATGCTGTGCCCCGGTTGCGTCAGCCACGGGTTGCCGCAGGCCCACCGCATCGCCCAGACATTTCGCCCGCAGGACGTGGCGGTGATCGGGCTGCATTGCGTGTTCGAACACCATGCCGCGATGACCCCGGTGTCGTTGCGCGCCTTCCTTCACGAATACCGTATCCGTTTCCCGGTCGCGGTGGACATGACCGGCGAACGGGGCCCCTTGCCACAAACCATGGAAGCCTATGCGCTGGAGGGCACGCCGACATTGCTGCTGATCGACCGCGAAGGCCGCCTGCGCGCGCGCCATTTCGGGACGGTTTCCGACCTTGCACTGGGGGCCGAGATCATGGCGCTGGTGCTGGAAAGCACCGATGCTGGTTGATCCCGCGCCGCCCTTCCGCAGCGTCAGATGTCAGCGCCACGACGCAAGGCCATCCGGAAAGTGAAGCGGTCCCGATGTTGCCCCAAGCGAGGGCTGACACCATCACTTTCCAAAGAAGTTCTTGCGCCTCAGGTCAGCAATCACGCGATCTGCCATATGGGTGCAGCGCGCGCCGTCGAAGGGAAATACGGCTTCGAAACCGCCCCTTAGCCGGGCTTCAAGGCCGGCGCGCAGGCGCTTGCGGGCGCGGAACAGCCGCGTCCTTACCGTGATCGGATTCAGTGACAAGGTCCGCGCTATGGCCAGCACACCCAGACCCTCGGCCTCGTGCAACAGAAAGACCAGTCTCAATTCCGCCGGCAGCCCGGCAACCGCAGCCTCGAGCATGGTGGAAATCTGCGATCGGCCAAGCGCCGCTTCGCTGCCTTCAAAGCCGTTGCCGGGAAAGATCACGACGGCGCTGTCGGGCGGATCCCGCTCAAGCACGGTATCATACTCCTCTTGCGGCCGGGCGGCGCGGGCGCGCATCCGCGCCGCGTTGATGGTGATGCGGATGAGCCAGGTTGAAAAGCGCGCTTCGCCGCGAAACTGATCCAGCCGGGTGAAGGCCGCAAGATAGGCGTCCTGCACCGCATCTTCGGCCTCGGCATTGGTGTCAAGGATCCCGCGCGCCACCCGGAAAAGCCGGGGATTGAGGCGGCGAACAAGTTCGCGTACCGCCGCCTCGTCCTGCGCCCGCGCCGCCGTGACCAACGTCGCTTCCTCTGCATCGCGCAGGCTACAGGCCGGGGCCGGACGTGGAGCGGGGTTCATGGCTGCCCCGGGGGCATCACGCGCCCGGCCTTCAGAATGGCCTCGACGGACGGAAATCCGTCAAGAGCAACCGCGGGCAGATCGCCCGCCTCGGCTGCCGCCCCCTGCCAGCCCGCGTCACCCGGCTTTCCGACCACGATCCGGCCGACCATCCCTGCGTGTTCGTGCGGAAGGCAGTAGAAGTCGTAAACGCCGGGGAGGGTCAGCAAAACCTCGAAACTGTCGTTGGGCAGCAGGAAGTCGCTGTCCCAGGGCGTCGCCCCCGCAGGAATGCGATGTGGCCGGTCGAACAGGGTGGGGTGATAGCAGGTTGAGGTGTGGCTGTTACCGGGATCAAGGTTCACAAAGCGCAGCGTCGTGCCAGCGGCAACCGCAAGCCCGACCGGGGCGAACCAGACATGCTCGCCTCGTGACGTGCCCTGCATCCTGATCTCTTCCAGCGGACCCGCAAGCACGAAGGCTGGCCCGATGAGAGCGACGACGCCGCCCCCACCAACCGCCAGCACCTGCCGACGGTTCGGCATCACTCTGCCAGCCTCGCCTTGGCATCCGCGCCGTGAAACAGCACGACATGCGCGTGCGGCTTTTCCACACCGGGATGCCCGGCGTTGTAATAGATGTCGACGGATGAAACCTCATTCGACCCGACAACCAGATCGTTGTAGGACGTGCCGCCCTGCAAATCCTCGATCGGGGTCATGAAGATCGTGGCGGCCAGTTTTCCGTCCCGATCATAGCCGAGAAAGGGCCCCGCCGGCAGGGTCGCGGGATCGACGAAAAGCGTGCCGAGGCCGGGCAGGAAATCAGGCAGCGCCACAAGGTCGCTGACCTTGGCATACGGTGCCGGCGGCGGCGCGGCTTCGGGGACGCCTTCGGCTTGGGCAAGGCCGGGGGCAGCAAGCATCAGGGCAATGCCAAAGGTTGCGGCGGACAAGTTGAAGAACATGGTCGTCTCCGTGACTGAGCGAGACCCTTTCGTGCGGTCTCGGCTATTGGATGCGGCAACGCCCGAAATGTTCCCGGCTTTCAGGACTTTTTCATCGCGGGTCTTCCGGTCATGTCTCAGCCGCGAGGGTCAGACGCTGATCGTGTTCCCTTGGCGTCAAAAGTGCTTCGCTTGAGGATGGTGCCTGCATCGTCCACGGTCAGCCTTAAGACGCGCCCGGCATGGCGAAACGTCAGCCGGAACCGGCCTGCGTCCGCATCAACGCCCTTTTCGCACAGGCTTGTCACCTCTCCGGCCCGCATCTTTTCCTGCAACTGGGCGGGGTCCAACCCGAAGGCTGCCGCGACCGTCACCGCATCGACCTCGAACCCTTGCGCGGTGACAGTCACGCCGCTCATGTGGCATCGCGCCAATGGTTGTTGGCGGCGGCGATGGTGGCGAAATGGGTGGCTATCACAGCGCTGACCGCGATCAGCGCATCGGCATCTTCGGCATACTCGGGGCGCAGCCGGTCGCGCACCGCGGCGTCGGGCTGGGTTTTCTTGATCGCCATGCGCGACAGCTTGACGGCCAGGTCATAGCCCTCGGTCGGGGTTGGCGTGATCAGCGTGGGCAGCCAGTTGTCCATTGGAGCTTTCCTTGTGCGGGATAGGGATATCGGGGGCAACCAGAATGCGGAGCGCGTCTCCTTCAAGGTCGTCTTACTGATCATGGCGCAACGCCCAGAAGAAGGCGGCAAGACCGGTCAGGCCAAGGCCAATCGCGATGGGCACAAGGATGAACCAGGTCATTGCCCTTGCGCCCCTTCCGGGCGCAGGGCGACCCAGGCGTGCCAGGTGCCGTGACCCAGCAGCGGGAAGATCACGATCAGCCCCAGCAGCCCGGTCGTCGCCGACAGAGCAAAGCCCAGCGTCACGATCACCCCCCAGGGCAGCACGCTGCGCAGGTTCTGCGTGGTGATTGCAAACGAGGTGCCAAGTGCGGTCAGCGCATCGACACGGCGTTCCAGCAGCATCGGGATGGAAAACAGGCTGATCGCCATCGCAAAGGCGGCAAACAGCCCGCCGATGGCCGAGCCGGTCAGGATCAACGCCCAGCCGCGCGGCGTGGTCAGCAATTGGACAAGGATGTGGTCAAAGCCCGGAAACGGCAGCATCCCGAAGAACAGGGCGTAAAGCAGGTCCGCCGCGCGGAGCCAAAGCACGACCAGAAGGCAAAGCAGAAGCCCTGCGAACACCAGTTGTCCCCCCGATGTCGGACGGACCAGCAACATCTGCGCCAGCGTCGCCGGCTGCGCATTGTGCAGTCGGCGGCTTTTCTCGTAAAGGCCGATGGCCAGAAGCGGGCCGACGACCAGGAAGCCCGACAGTGCCGGAAAGATCAGCCAGGGCAGGCCCGCAAGGATCATCCCGGTAATGACAAGCGCCGACAGGGCGGCCACCGCAAGCCCGTAAATCAGGCTTTGGGCCGGGCGGGCCCACAGATCGGCCCAGCCGCTGGAGAGCCAGGCAAGCGCCGCACCCCTTGGCAGATCGCGGGCAAAGCGGCGCGGGGCAGGCAGGCGCGGTTCGAGTGCGGGAAGCGGTTCAAGCATGGCGGCCCCCTTTCAGCATCCGGGCTTTGCGGCAGCCAGACCCGGTTTTTCGGCCACGCAGCCGGGTTGCGACCGAAAGGCCAGATCGGCAAGATTCCAGTTCGCTCCGATCACCAGCGCCAGGGTGGCGGCAATGCCAAGAGTGATCCAGACACGCGGGCGCAGGTTCATGGCGCATCCTTCGCCCCCTTGTCTGCAAGGCTTTCGACATAAAGCGCCATCATGCGGAGTTCCGCATCTGTCAGCCGCCCCTGCCAGGCGGGCATCACGCCCTGGCGACCGGCAAGCAATGTTTGACGTATCGTGGCCGCATCTCCGCCATAGATCCAGTCGGCATCGGTCAGGTTCGGCGCGCCGGTGCCCTCCAAACCCTTGGCATCCTCGCCGTGGCATCCGGCGCAGTTGTCCTGAAACAGGGTGGCGGCCGCAGAGGTGTCGCCGGGGATCACGCCGTTGCCAAGCGTCAGCACATACTCGGTCAGCGCCAAGATCTCGGGCCGGGGCAACAGACCGTCCCGGCCAAAGGCGGGCATCTGGGCGAAACGGGTATCGGGGTGGGGGCTGTTGATGCCAAAGCGCAACGTCGTCTCGATCTCTTCTGCCGTGCCGCCCCAAAGCCAGACGCCGTCATTCAGGCGCGGAAAGCCGGGGCCTCCCATGCCGCCCGCGCCGTGGCAGACCTGACAGTTCTGGCCGAACAGAGGCTCTGCCGTGGCGAGGGCGGGGGCCATCAGGTCGGAGTCGGCGCGCAGGCTGTCGAAATCCTGCGTGGCAAGCTCCGACATCCAGTCGGCCCGCGCTGCGGTCGCAGCGGCAATGTCGGCGGCGACGGCCTGTTGCTGATCACCACCCAGCAGCCCCTTGGTATAGGTCTGCCCCAGCGGCCAAGTTGGGAAGAGCACCCAGGCGATCACCGCATAGACATGGGTCACCGCCATAAACCACACCACGACGCGCGGTATTGGCGAGTTCAGCTCTTTGATACCGTTCCAATCATGCCCGGTGGTGGCAAAGCCCGAGACCGGGTCGCGTTCGGTCACCGACATGGCCGGTCCTCCGACGTCAGGATGGAGTTCGCGGCGCGGTCAGCCACGGCTTTGCGTGTCGGCCAGTAGGTATGGATCACGATCAGGATGAAAAAGCCCATCAGGTAGAACAGGCCAAAGGTTTTCGCCAGAAACAGCGCAAGATCATGGCTCATGGTGTCGCCTCTGTCGCATAGGGGACCTGCGACAACTGCCCCAGCACCTGAAGGTAGGCCACCAGGGCGTCCATCTCGGTCAACCGGTCAGCACCAGAGAACGGGCGCAGGGTGGTCGCCTCGCCGTAGCGGGCGACAAGTCCCGTGGCCGCTTCACCGTCGGGCCGGGTCTGCGCCAGCGCGTCATGCGGGGCGTTGGCGATCATCTCGTCGGTGTAGGGCACGCCCAGGCGGCGCAACACCGCCAGATGCTGGCCCAGATCAGCCACGTCCAGCGCGTTTGTCGCCAGCCAGGGATAGGCCGGCATGATCGAGGTCGGCACCACATCGCGCGGGTTGATCAGGTGGGCCACATGCCAGTCGTCGGAATACTTGCCGCCCAACCGGGCAAGGTCCGGCCCTGTGCGCTTGGACCCCCACAGCATCGGGTGATCATATTGCGATTCCGCCGCCAGCGAATAGGGACCATAGCGTTCCACCTCGTCGCGCAGGGTGCGGATCATCTGGCTGTGGCAGGCGTAACAGCCCTCACGGATGTAGATGTCGCGCCCGGCCAGTTCGAGGGGCGTGTAGACCCGCATGTCGGGCAGGGTTTCCACCGTGTCGTCGATGGTGAACAGGGGGGCAATCTCGACCAGACCGCCGACGCTGGCGGCCAGGATGATGGCCACGACAAAGCCGACCGAGTGCTTTTCAAGATTGTAGTGCGCCTTGAACAGGGACATGGGCCTACTCCGCCGCTTGGGAGGGAAAGGGTACATCGGCGGCCGCACCGCGCGCGCCGCGCACCGTCAGCCAGATGTTCACAGCCCCCACACAGATGCCCGCCAGAAACAGCGCGCCGCCGATCACCCGGGCGATGTAGTAGGGGCGCATGGCCTCCATGCTGTCGATGAAGGAATAGTTGAGCGTGCCTGCTGCATTGTAGGTGCGCCACATCAGCCCTTGGGTGATACCCGCGTTCCACAGCGCAAAGACATAGGTCAGCAGCCCGGCCAGGGCCAACCAGAAGTGCCATTCGACCAGCCGCGCCGAATGCATCGCCGTTCGCCCCCAGATCTGCGGGATGACCGAATAAAAGGCACCGAAGGTCACCATCGCCAGCCAGCCAAGCGCACCGGAATGGACATGGCCTACCGTCCAGTCAGTGTAATGCGACAGCGCGTTGACCGGGCGGATCGCCAGGAACGATCCCTCAAAGGTGGACAGGCCATAAAACACCGCCGCCACGAACATGAACCGCAGCGTCGCATCGTCGCGCACCCGGTGCCATGCCCCGTTCAACGTAGCCAGCGCGTTGCCCGCCGAAGCCCAGCTTGGCACCAGCAGCATGACCGAAAAGGTCATGCCAAGGTTCTGCACCCAGGTTGGCAGGGCGGTGTAATGCAGGTGGTGCGATCCGACCCAGAGGTAGAAGAAGGTGATGCCCCAGAAACTGATGATCGACAGCCGGTAGGAGAAGATCGGCCGCTGCGCCCGGACCGGCAGGTAGTAGTAGAGCATCCCCAGAAAGCCCGAGGTCATGAAGAACGCGACCGCGTTGTGGCCATAACACCACTGCACCATCGCATCCTGCACACCCGAAAAGGCCGAATAGCTTTTCGCCCCGACCCAGCTGACGGGAAGGGCGGCGGCGTTCACGACATGCAGCATCGCCACCACGACGATGAAGGCGAGGTAGTACCAGTTCGCAACATAGATATGCGGCTCTGCCCGGCGCTTCAGCGTGCGCAGGTAGAGCACGAGGTAGACCAGCCAGACGACCACCAGCCAGAGATCGGCATACCATTCTGGCTCGGCATATTCCTTGGACTGGGTGACGCCCATGAAATAGCCACTGACCGCCCAGACTAGAAACAGGTTGTAGCCGATCAGCACGAACCAGGGGGAAAGCTGATCCGCCAGCCGCGCCCGACAGGTGCGCTGCATGACGTGGAATGACGTGGCGATCAGCGCATTGCCGCCAAAGGCAAAGATCACGCCCGTCGTATGCACTGGGCGCAGACGGCCATAGCCGGACCAGGC
>JAKQLM010000495.1 GCA_029567145.1 Pseudomonadota bacterium | reverse complement strand
CCTTGCCCGACCGCAGCCGGGCATCGCCCGCCGTGACCGGGGCTGCCCGCACGCGGACCAGCACCTCACCTGGACCGGGGGCGGGAACCGGGACGTCGTCGATGACAATCGACTCGGGGCCTGCATAGGCGGTGTAACGGGCAAGTTTCATCGGAAATATCCTGTTGGCAGGTCAACATGGGGACGAACCTGAGCCCTGCAAACAGGGCGGATGCGCAAGGCCGGTTCAAAGGTCGGGAAATGCGTCACGTCTTCGAAGGCAGGCATTTCCAGCGGGAAGCGGCAACGCCAGTCCGCCCTGCCCTTTTGACACTCGGGCAAAGGCTGCGGGCGTGGTTTTCAATCTGCACCGAGGGGCCACGTTCCTTGGGCCCCAGAGGGGTGGGCCAGGCGGTCTTCGCCCAGCCCACCGCCTTGGTCTTCACGCCCGCCCCGGCCCAAAGCCGAAGCGGCGGCGACTTATTTCGACAGTTCGGCCATCATTTCGTCCATGGCCTTGCAAGCGGCTTGCAGGTCATCGCCGGTACCCGAGGCCTTGGTGGCAAGTTCCTGAACTTTCGGGGCCAGTTCGGCCAGCTTGACCGGATCGGTCGCGGCCATTTCCTGCAGCTTGGCGGTAAGGTCAGTCGATTTCTTCATGGCTTCTTCGTTGGTGCAGCCCTCTTCGCCGCAAGCGGCAAGAAAACCAACAGCGGCAATGGCGACAAGATTCAGTGCGATACGCATGGCAATCCTCAATGGTTAGGTGTGGTTGACAACGCAATTCGGATAGACCCGCACCCTGAACGGGTCAAGGTTAGGGATACACGACCTTGTGATCGTATTCTGCGCGACCTTTGGATCATGGCGAAATCCTGCCAAAGGCGGGTGAACCGGGATCGCTTCCCTTTGCCTTGACCTTTCCGCCCCTGTCCCGCAGGTTGCGCGGCAAGAAAGGCCCCAATCAATCGGGCAGGGCAGATGGCAAAGACAACGGCACCCTTCGCGGGTTTTGAATTCATGATTGCCTGGCGCTATCTGCGCGCAAGGCGGGCCGAGGGCGGGGTCTCGGTAATGACCTGGATCAGCCTGATCGGCATCACGCTGGCGGTCTTTGCGCTAATCCTGACGATGGCGGTGCGGGCGGGGTTCCGGGCGGAATTCGTCGACACGATCTTGGGGGCCAATGCCCATGTGACGATCTATTCCACGGGCGAGATCGGGGCTGAGGGGCAGCTGATCCACGGCTTCACCTCGCCCGACGCGGTCGCCGAAGCGATCCGCGAGGTTCCGGGGGTGACGCGGGCTGCGCCGTTGATCAAGGGCAAGGTCATGG
>JAKQLM010000490.1 GCA_029567145.1 Pseudomonadota bacterium | reverse complement strand
CGGCGGTTGATTGGCCAAGGCCTACGTCGGTGGTCTGCTTCACGGCCTCATAGGTGAGCGTGCCGGAGCGTGACACAACCCCGACCGAGCCTTTGGAGAAGATGGAACCCGGCATGATGCCGATCTTGCATTCGCCGGGGGTCAGGACGCCGGGGCAGTTCGGGCCGATCAGGCGGGACTTCGAATTGATCAGGGCGCGCTTGACCCGCATCATGTCGAGGACCGGGATGCCTTCGGTGATGCAGACGATCAGCGGGATTTCGGCGTCAATTGCCTCAAGGATGCTGTCAGCGGCAAAGGGCGGCGGGACATAGATCGCGGTCGCGTTGGCCCCGGTGCGGGCAACGGCGTCATGGACGCTGTCGAACACCGGCAGGCCAAGGTGTTCGGTGCCGCCCTTGCCGGGGGTCACGCCGCCGACCATCTGCGTGCCGTAGGCGATGGCCTGTTCGGAGTGGAAGGTGCCCTGCGAGCCGGTGAAGCCCTGGCAGATGACTTTCGTTGCCTTGTTGACGAGAACGGCCATCGGGGCCTCCTTGATAAGCTTTGCAGGGAAGATCAGGCCCGCAGGCCTGACCCGAGATTGGTTTCAGCCAGCGGCGAAGGTGAAGGTCCAGGCAGCGGTGCCTTCGCCCTCGCACACCGGGTCCTGGCCGCCGGAGCTCAGCGTGGCGACGGCGCCGTTCGACAGGGTCTTCTGCATGCAGCCATCGGCATCGGTGCCGTCTTCGGTGACTTCGATGCCCGAGTTGCCGCCCATCATGAACAGATCAAACGCCATTTCGGCATCGCCCGTGCCAATCGCGCTGCTTTCGATGCGGCAATAGCCGACGTCGTTCGTCACGACGCCCGAGGTCGCACCAGCGGCGGGCATCAGGTCGGTGACCCCCATCTCGGCGTCGGCGGTCGCGGTCCAGCCGTAATTGGCAAGCTCGGCAGCCGTGGTGTCAGCCTTGCCCTGCCCCAAGAGGCAGCCGCCGATCCCGTCGATCATCTGATAGACCGGGTCCGGATCCTGCGCGAATGCGGGGGTGGTGGCGAGGGCGGCAAGAAGTGCAAGTTTCTTCATTGGTGACTATCCTTTGGTTGATGTCCGGGTGACCCGCAGGTCAATGCCCGAAGCCGGGATATTTCATGCTTTCGATCTGCTTGTCAGTCATGGATTCGGGACCCCGTTGCCCACGGCGGCGTGGAAATAGAAATCCCCGGCCTGTTCCCCGATCACGCGAAACCGCATGAGCCCCTTGTCGCCAAGGTCGGTGGCCATGTTCTGCATGTC
>JAKQLM010000438.1 GCA_029567145.1 Pseudomonadota bacterium | reverse complement strand
CCCGCCCGGACCGGAACTTCCAGGTCATCCGCGACCTGCCGTCGGAAACGCTCTACCTCAGGACCGATGCGGACCGATTGACGCAGGTCTTCATCAACCTGATCTCGAACGCCCGGAAATACTGCGATTCAGGCCGGCCGGAACTGCGGATTGTGGTGCGGCAGAAGGCGGGTCGGGTCACGGTCGATTTCATCGACAACGGCAAGGGCATCCCGAAGGACAGCCAGACCCTGATCTTCGAGAAATTCGCCCGCCTCACCGATTCCAACCGTGCGGGTGGTGCAGGACTTGGGCTTGCGATCTGTCGCGAGATCATGACCAACCTCGGCGGTGCGGTGGCCTATCTGCCGGGGCAGGGTGGGGCAGCCTTCCGGGTGACGGTGCCTTTGCGGTTGGAACGGCTTGCCGCTTAACCCTTTCTGAATGAATCGCGCGCTAAGGTGGACCTTCAGGAGCAGGGCTTCCATGACCGCAGCGATACCCGATGTGATCCGCCGCAAGATCGACCGTGCCCGCCCGACGCAGGCCGAAGGTGCCCCGGGCGCCGACCGGGGCTGGCGCCTCGCACTTGCCCGCGCGGCACGCGATGCCATGGGTCTCGACCTTGAATTCCGCAGCCTCACCATCGCCCGTCGCAGCCTGGCGGAACTGCTTGACCTTGTGCCCGAACGCGCCCTTCTAGCCCTGCTTGACGGGCCACAGGGCGGCCTCGGGGTCATCATGTTCGCGCCGATCGTGACAGCGACGCTCATCGAACAGCAGACGCTCGGTCGGCTGTCCGCGCAAACGCCAAACCAGCGCAAGGCCAGCCGGATCGACGCGGCCATGGTGGCCGGCGTGATCGACAGGGCATTGGCCGGCCTTGACGAGACGCTGGCTGACGAAGCCGATCTCAGCTGGGCCGGGGGCTTTCGCTATGCCAGCTACCTTGAAGATGCGCGTCCCCTTGCCCTGATGCTTGAGGATGACGCCTACCGCGTCCTGTCAGCCGAGATTGCCCTTGGGGCGGCGGGACGGGAGGGGCAGGTGATCCTGGTTCTTCCCGCGCATGGCAAGGGCGAAACTCCCGTGTCAGGCTCCGACGCAGGGGACGCGGACGCGCCGCAGTTTGCCGAGGCCCTCTCTGCGCAGGTGATGCAGGCGGACTGCTGTCTTGA
>JAKQLM010000423.1 GCA_029567145.1 Pseudomonadota bacterium | reverse complement strand
CCGGGAACCTTGGGCGGGGGGGGCGGGTTTGCCTTGCAACGGGTGCGCTGCACCGCTGATCCAAGGAGAATCCCGATGTCCGAGGGCCTTGTTCCCCTGTTGTCGCTGGTCACGCTGCTGATCGTCGCCGTTCTTGCCATCCTCAGCAAGGAGCGCACCAAGGACCGGATGCGCGACCCGAATGCCCCGATCTCGACCCTTGCCAAGGACGGCAAGTTTGGCGGCGTGGCGTTCCTAGTGCCGCTGGACGAGCAGATTGCGCGGCACCGTCCGATGCCCGTGCGGCGGGATGACCCGCAGGAGCTGCCGCTTCTGGACGCGCGCGGGATGATCCTGCGCTAAGGCGCGCGTTCCGCCTGCCAGCCGCCCTCGCAGGTCAGCATCCGGAACCGCTGGGTGCAGGTCGCGGTGGTGCCGTCGGGCAGGGCAAAGCGGAAGCGGTAGCCGAACATCACGCCCTCGCCCCATTGCAGGCGCGCGGTGATGGTGTGGGGCGTGGTGCCCTGGGGCTGCACAGCGAACCGGGTTCCATCGCTGCGCGTCACGGCAAGGACCGGTCGTCCGGCGATATCGGCCAGCGCCATGGACGAGCCGACATTGGTCGCGATGAACCACAGGATCGTCAGGCCGATCAGGGCGACCGGTATCCATTTGCGCATGCGTGCCCCCGTACTGCGCGGCAAGTCTGCCGATTTCCGCGCAGTCCCGCAAAGAAAAAGGGTGCCCGCAGGCACCCTTTCCGTCGCTGTGGCGAAGATCAGTTCCGGGCCTTGTCGACCATCTTGCCTTTGGAAATCCAGGGCATCATCGCGCGCAGCTTTTCACCGACCTGTTCGATCTGGTGTTCGTCGTTGATCCGGCGGGTCGCCTTGAAGAAGGGCTGGCCTACGGCGTTTTCCTGCATGAAGTCGCGGACGAACTTGCCGGTCTGGATGTCCTTGAGGACGGCTTTCATCCGGGCCTTGGTCTCGTCGTAGGGCAGGATGCGCGGGCCGGAGACGTATTCGCCGTACTCGGCGGTGTTCGAGATCGAGTAGTTCATGTTGGCGATGCCGCCTTCGTAGATCAGGTCCACGATCAGCTTCACTTCGTGCAGGCATTCGAAATAGGCCATTTCCGGCTCGTAGCCCGCTTCGACCAGGGTTTCAAAGCCCATGCGGATCAGTTCGACCAGACCGCCGCAGAGGACCGCCTGCTCACCAAAGAGGTCGGTTTCGCATTCCTGGCGGAAGTTGGTTTCGATGATGCCGGAACGGCCACCGCCGATGGCCGAGCAGTAGGACAGGCCGATTTCCATCGCCTTGCCGGTCGCATCCTGGTGGACAGCGACGAGGCAGGGCACGCCGCCGCCCTTGGTGTATTCGCCGCGGACAGTGTGGCCGGGGCCCTTCGGGGCCATCATGATGACGTCGACGCCCTTCTTCGGCTCGATCAGGCCGAAGTGCACGTTCAGACCGTGGGCAAACGCGATGGCCGAGCCTTCACGCAGGTTGTCGTGGACATATTTCTTGTAGGTTTCGGCCTGAAGCTCGTCGGGCATGGTGAACATGATCAGGTCGCACCAGGCGGCGGCGGCGGCGATGTCCATGACCTTGAGGCCCTCGGCTTCGCACTTCTTGGCGCTTGCCGAACCCGGGCGCAGGGCGACGACGACGTTCTTGGCTCCGCTGTCCCGCAGGTTCAGCGCGTGGGCGTGGCCCTGGGAGCCGTAGCCGAGGATGGCGACTTTCTTGTCCTTGATCAGGTTCACATCGCAGTCGCGGTCGTAGTAAACGCGCATGGCGTCCTCCATCTGGTTGATGGCGCGACAATAGGGAGTCTTGCCCGACATCCCGTGCATTTTTTGACAGTTTATTGGATCTGTGCGAAAGATGATGCGCCACAAGCCGATAAAGTGAAGTTTTCATGCAGATCGACGATACGGACCGGCGCATCCTTCGTCACTGGCTGGCCGAACCGGCTCTGGACCGGGCGGCGCTGGCGGACCGCGCGGGCGTCACCGGGGCGACGCTGTGGCGCAGGCTGGACCGGCTGCGCGCGGGCGGGGTGATCCGGGCGGAATCGGCGGTGATCGACTGGCGCGCGCTGGGCTATGCGGTCGAGGTCAGCCTGCGCTTCACGCTGGACAAGACCAACCCGCGCGCCTTTGACGAATTCATCGCCGCCGCGCGCGAGGTGCCCGAAGTGATCGCGATCGAAACCTTCCTCGGCCGCGTGGACGTGCGCCTGAACGTCATCGCCCGCGACATGGGGCATTGGACCGGCATCTACCGTGACCGCATCCTGACCCTGCCGCATATCGCCGAGGTCGAGGCGCTGATGCTTGTCGCGACGATCAAGGACAGCGGGGGGCTGCCGCTGTGATCGACCTTGATGATCTGGACCGTGCGCTTTTGCGGGCCCTGTCGGCGGACGGGACGCTGTCGGCGGGGGAATTGGGGCGCCGGTTGGGCCTTTCGCAGCCAGCGGCCTGGCGGCGGGTGAAGCGGCTGGAGGAGGCGGGCGTGCTGGCGGGTCTGCGGGTGGAGGTCGACCGCGAAAAGCTGGGGTTCGGGGTGACGGTGTTTCTGGGCTTGAAGCTGGCCACCAAGGGCCGCGTCAGTCTGGAGGATTTCGAACGCGCGGTGCAGGCGATTCCCGAGGTGCAGGTCGTGCAGCATGTGCTGGGGTTGTTCGACTATCGTTTGCGGGTCGTGGCGCGGGATCTGGCGGATTTCGAGCGGGTGCTGCGCCGCCGGGTGATGACGCTGCCGGGGGTGGGAAACGTCGAGGCCAATGTGCTTTTGACCGAAGAACGTCGCCCCGGCCCGCTGGGCATGGCGGAAACGGTCGTGAAAGGCTGATCCGGGGCGGCTAGGGTCGGGGCAAACCGGGAGCCCGCCATGAAGATCGCCAAGATGGAGACATTTGACACGCCCTTTGTCTGTTTCGTGAAGGTCACGGCGGATACGGGCGATGTGGGCTGGGGCCAGACCTCGACCTATCAGGCGGATATCACGGCGGAAATCTTTCATCGGCAGGTCGCGCCTTACGCTTTGGGCACGCGGGTGGAGGACCTGGAGGACACGCTGCGCCGGATCTATGAGCGGGAGCACAAGTTCCCCGGCAGCTATCTGCGGCGGGCGCAGGCGGGGCTGGATACGGCGGTCTGGGACCTGCGGGGCAAGGTGGCGGCCAAGCCCGTGGTGACGCTTCTGGGCGGGTCGCCGGGCAGGGTGCGGGCCTATGCGTCCTCGATGAAGCGCGACATCACGCCCGAGGACGAGGCGGCGCGCTTCGTGAAGCTGCGGGATGCGTTCGGCTTTGACGCCTTCAAGTGGCGTGTCGGGGCCGAAGTGGGGCGCGATCAGGACGAATGGCCGGGGCGGACGGAAGCGGTTATTCCAATTGTTTCCAAGGCACTCGGCGATGATGTTGAGAAACTGGTTGATGGCAATTCCTGCTATTCTCCTGCCCGCGCGATCGAGGTCGGGCGAATGCTGGAAGACCACGGCATCTCACATTTTGAAGAACCGTGCCCCTATTGGGAGGTGGACCAGACCGCCGAAGTGCGCGCCGCGCTGTCGCTGGATGTGGCGGGCGGCGAACAGGATTGCGAGTTGACCGCCTGGCAACTGGCCATCGAACACAAGGCCGTCGACATCCTGCAACCCGACATTCTGTATCTGGGCGGCATGTGCCGGACGCTGGACGTTTGCCGGATGGGCGAACGGGCAGGCCTGCCGATCACGCCGCACGCGGCGAACCTTGGCCTTGTGACCATGTGCACGATGCATCTTCTGCGCGCGATCCCGAACGCCGGGAAGTACCTGGAACTGTCGATTGAAGGCCCGGATTATTATCCCTGGCAGGAAGGACTTTTCCTGGGGCAGCCCTATGCTGTGGATGGCGGCCACGTTACCGTGACGGATGCCCCCGGCTGGGGCGTCGAGATCAACCCCGACTGGCTGGCCCGCGCCCGCCATCGCGTATCAGAGAGGACCTGACATGCCCGGACTGCACGCCCATATCGACCCCGAGGGGCTTGAAGAATTCTCGGTCGTCTTCACCGACCGGTCGCTGAACCACATGTCGGCGCGGTTCCAGGGGGTGATGCGCGACGTGTCGGGGATGCTGAAAGAGGTCTACAAGGGGTCCGCCGTGGCGCTGATCCCCGGGGGCGGGTCCTATGCGATGGAGGCCGTGGCGCGGCAGTTCGGGCAGGGCCGGGTGCTGATCGTGCGCAATGGCTGGTTCAGCTACCGCTGGACGCAGATCTTCGACGCAGGCGGGTTTGCGGGCGAGACGACGGTGGTGATGGCGCGGCAGACCGGGAACGATGCGCGGGCCCCTTACGCTCCGCCGCCGATTGACGAGGTGGTGGCGAAGATCCGCGAGGTGCGGCCCGAGGCGGTGTTCGCGCCGCATGTGGAAACCAGCGCGGGGATCATTCTGCCCGACGACTATATCAGCCAGATGGCGGCGGCGGCACATGAGGTCGGCGCGCTGATGGTGCTGGACTGCATCGCCTCGGGCTGCATCTGGGTGGATATGGCTGCGACCGGGATCGATGTGCTGATCAGCGCGCCGCAGAAGGGGTGGTCGGCGTCACCTTCCGCCGGGGTGGTGGTGCTGTCGCCTGCGGCAGAGGTGCGGCTGGCCGAGACCACGTCGTCAAGCTTTGCGCTGGATCTGAAGAAATGGCGCGCGATCATGGCGGCCTATGAGGGCGGCGGGCACGCCTATCACGCGACGATGCCGACGGACGCGATTGTCGGGTTCCGCGATGCGATGGTCGAGACGCAGGCGATGGGGTTCGAGTCGGCAAAGGCCGCGCAATGGGCGCTGGGGCGCGCGGTGCGGGGGATGCTGGCGGCGAAGGGCGTGGCGTCAGTGGCCGCCGAGGGCTTTCAGGCGCCGGGCGTGGTGGTCAGCTATACCAGCGATCCGGACGTGCAGAGCGGGTCGAAGTTCCGGGCCGAGGGCTTGCAGATCGCGGCGGGCGTGCCGTTGCAGGTTGGCGAGGGGGCGGAGTTCAAGACGTTTCGGCTGGGGCTTTTCGGGCTGGACAAGCTGAAGGATGTCGATGCGACGGTCGCGCGGCTGGGCCGGGCGGTGGACGCGGTGCTGTGATTTGAACAGGCCGGAAGGGAGCTTCCGGCCTGTGCATTACGGACGGGTGATGCCCGATTACTGGGCACCGAGGATTGCTTCGACCGCGCCCTTGGGGTTGGAGCCGGCGCTCAGGTTGTCGCTGTTGGAGAACAGCGAGACCAGCTGCGCGTACTGGACGTTGGTCAGGTTCGACAGGTCAGCGCCGGGAACCATGGTCATGATCTGCGACTGGATCGCCGACGACAGCATGACCGGGGCTTCCTGAGCGACGGCGCCGAAAGCGGAAGCAGCGACCAGAGCGGTGGCAAGAACGATACGTTTCATGTTGTATTCCTTTGGTTTTGTTTCGCCTGCCCCGTCTTGGGGCGGTGAGTGAGAGATGGCCCCTGACCGGGCAAAAGGGAAATCACGCCTTGATCGCTGTGGATCGCCGAACTGTGATCAGTTGTGAGCCTTGCGGGCGCTGGCGCTGGATTTCCTGAAGGAAGTCACGGAATGTGTCGGCCGGCCGCTCACATGTTTCAGCGGCTCACGCTGCCTTGGGGCGCTGCGGCATATCTGTGCAAAAATGCACTGAAACTTCAGCCCTGGTCTGGCGTAGCGGCTTTGCGGCCCATGCCCAGCCCGGCGCGCATCAGGGTTTGCCGCACGGGGCGCGCCGAATACAGGCCGTCCAGCGCCTTGGCACGCAGGTCGCGCAGGGGCTGCGCCCCGGCCATCGAGCTGCGGTTCAGCAGGTCGATCCCGGTGACGCGGGCCTGCACCTCCCAGTGGCGGCGGCGGTGGTAGGCGTCGGTGATCCCGGCGCTTCCGGGGTCGCCGGGGTGCTTTGCCAGAAGATCAAGCAGGCAGGCCAGGTCGGCCAGGCTCATGTTCAGGCCCTGGGCGCCGATCGGGGGGACGACATGCGCGGCTTCGGCCATCAGCACCGACCGGCGTGCGGACATCCGGTCGGCAATCTGGCTGATGATCGGCCAGACCGACCGGCGGGTGAGAAGCCTGAGGTCGCCAAGGATGCCCGAGGACCGGGCGGTCATCTCGGTCTCGAACGCGGGACCGGGCAGGGCGGCGAGACGCGCGACTTCGGGTCCGGTCTCCATCCAGACGACGGCGGACTGCGGCTGGCCATCGCGGTCGGGCAGCGGGACCAGGGTGAAGGGGCCGCCCGAGCGGTGCACCTCGGTCGAGATGTTGTCGTGCGGCAGGTCATGCGCCACGGCGAACGCCAGCGCCTTCTGGCCGTAGCGGAAGGTGCGCACGGCGATCCCCAGCGCGTCGCGGACCGGCGAATCGCGACCATCCGCGCCGATCACCAGCCGGGCGCTGATCTGCGCGCCGTCGGTCAGGGTGACCAGCGCCTCGGCTTCGCGGGTCAGCATGCGGGCAAAGCCGACGCCCGGGCGGAAGCTGACATTTGGCAGGTCGGCCAGCCGCGCCACCATCTCGCGCCGCAAAAGCCAGTTCGGCAGGTTCCAGCCAAAGGGCTGGTCCGAGATGTCGGCGGCGTCAAAGTCCTTGACCAGACGGGCCACGGGCTCGGCCCCGCCTGCGTCGATGATCCGCATGACCTGCAGCGCGGCTGCGTGTGGTTCCAGCCGGTCCCAAAGGCCCGCGCCCTGCAGGACCGGGATCGAGGGTTGCAGGAACGCCGTCGTGCGCAGGTCGGCACCGTCGGCCTCGACAGTGGTTACCGGCGGCGAAGGATCGACGCAGATCACGCGGAATCCGGCGGACCCAAGCGCGGCCGCTGCCGTCAGGCCCGCGACGCCGCCGCCAGAGATCAGGATATCGGTGGTTTCGCGCATCTTGGAGCCTCCTGCCGCAGCATAGGCCGCCGGGCGGCGGGGGACCAGAGGACAGGGTGCCTCAGGTCCGGGCGATCTGGGTCCGGGCGATCTAGGGCCGCGAGATCAGGATCAGGAACACGAACATCACCGGCACGGCGGCCACGGCGGTCAACACCAGTGCGGGCAGGCCCCAGACCTGGACCGCCAGGACCATCGCGGTCAGGGCGATGACGATCAGGTAGAAGATCGTGTCGACCTCACGCTCGATGTCGCGGACGACACGGCCGATCAGGGGCAGCGCGCGCAGGGTGCGGTGGATCGGGCCGGGCGGGGCAAGGGTGGTGGCGGTCATCTGGGGTCCATCGAAAGGGCGATGGCGGTCAGATAGTCGGATCGCCTGGCCCGGCGATGCGGCGCAGTGTCACGTCAGAAGGCGCTGCAGAAAGCCGGTCAGGTCGTCGGTGTGGTGGTGGATATGCGGCGCGGGTTCAGGCGCAGGGGCGACGTGGACGGTCCGCATCCCCAGCGCATGCGGGACAGCCAGGTTGCGGGCGTCATCCTCGAACATCGCGGCGCGGGTCGGGTCTAGCCCGTCCATCGCAAAGACGGTGGCAAAGGCCTGAGCGGCGGGCTTGGGGTGGAAGGCGGCGTGCTCGACCCCGTAAAGCGCGTCGAACAGCCCGGCAAGTCCCCGGGCGGCAAGGACTTTTTCAGCATAGGGCGCACAGCCGTTGGTGTAGACTATCTTGCGGCCGGGCAGGGCTGCGATGGCGGTGGCCAGGGCCTGATCGGGGGCGAGGACCGAAAAGTCGATGTCATGCACGTCGGTCAGGTAGGGGCCGGGATCGACGTCGTGTTCGGTCATCAACCCCGCCAGCGTGGTGCCATAGGTCTGCCAGTAATGCGCGCGCAAATGGTCGGCGCGGGCGCGGTCGACCTGCAGGGCCTGCATGACCCAGTCGGTCATCTTGACCTCGATCTGGTCGAAAAGCCGCATGTGCGGCGGATAAAGCGTGTTGTCGAGGTCGAAGACCCAGGTGGTCACATGGCGGAACTGGCTTTTCGGCATGGGGACCCGTCTAGCCTTGACCGCCGGCTTTGGGAAGGCTTGATCGTGGGACGCGCGGCGCGCTAGGGTCCGCGCTGGAATGTTGGAAGGCAACCCCGTGCAGAAAGACGCCTATACCCTGATCCTGGAGGCCATCGAGGCCGGGGTCTACAAGCCCGGTGACCGGCTGGTCGAAAGCGAGCTGGCCGAGCGGCTGGGCGTCAGCCGGACACCGGTGCGCGAAGCGTTGCAACGGCTGGAGACGCAGGCGATGCTGTCGCGCGACGGGCGCAGCCTGATCGTCGCGTCGCTGGACCACAACCAGCTGGCAGAGTTGTACGCGGTGCGGACGGAACTGGAAGGGCTGGCGGCCCGGCTGGCGGCCCGGCATGCCACGCCCGAGGAAGTGCGCGTGCTGCGCAGCATGGTGGTCGAGGATCGGGCGCTGCTGGGCGGCGATCCGCGGGCATTGTCGCGGGCGAACAAGCGGTTCCACAAGCAGATCCATCTGGCCAGCCACAACCGCTTTCTGGTGCAGCAACTGGACCTGGTGCATCGGTCGATGGCGCTGATGGCGAACACGTCCTTTGCGGCAGAGGGGCGGGACGAGGTGGCGCTGGACGAACACGACCAGATCGTCGCGGCGATCGAGGCGGGGGATGGCGATGCTGCCTATCAGGCGCTGCGGTCGCATATCAGCAAGGCGTTCGAGACCCGGCTGCGGGTGGATGCGGGCGAGTTGCGACTGCGCTAGCGCGGCTTTTGACCCAGGTGGTCAAAGATGCCGTGGGTGGTCTTGTCCCAATAGAAGGGCCGGGTAGCCAGTTCGATCAGCGCCTTGAACCCGGCGACGGACGCCAAGGGATAGTAAAGCTTTAGCGTCGGCACCCAAAGCCAGGACAGTTTCTGGCCGCTGCGATGAAGGCCGATCACGCCGATGGCCAGATTCGTGCCCTCGGACAAGGCGAAAAGCGCGGCCCCGGTCCAGACAAGGCCCGCAGGCAGGACCGCCAGCGCCGGATGCGCCACCCCCAGCGGCACCAGCGCCAGCGACCACAGCACCGGCGCAAGCAGGAATTGCGCGATGGTGCCCAGAAACAGCACTTGCACACCCACAAAGCGCCAGGGGCCAAGCTGGCGCCAGAGCAGGCCGGGACGCCGCATGTGG
This sequence comes from Pseudomonadota bacterium, assembly GCA_029567145.1. GTDB lineage: Bacteria > Pseudomonadota > Alphaproteobacteria > Rhodobacterales > Rhodobacteraceae > Tabrizicola. The sequence goes on along the minus strand of JAKQLM010000423.1, from coordinate 4,886 downwards.
ACGGCCCAGGTCATCATGTAGCCCTTGATCCAGCGCGAGCGCTGCTTGATCCAGGGGACCGTGCGGCAGTTCGCTTCCTCATGCGTGGTGGTGGCGACAAGGTCGGTGCGGTAGCCGTGCCGCGCCAGGCGCAGGCCCAGATCGGCGTCTTCGGTCACGTTGTGGGCATCCCAGGCCCCCAACTCCTCCAGCACGGAGCGGCGGAAGAACAGGGTTGTGCCGCCCAGGGGCACGACCAGCCCCATGCGGGCGATGCCGGGCAGGATCAGGCGGAACCAGCCGGCATATTCGATGGTGAAACAGCGGCTTAGCCAGTTGGTGTGCGGGTTGTAGTAGTCAAGAACGCCTTGCAGGCAGGCCACCTCTGGCCCGGACCTTTGGAACTGCGCCACGACCTTTTGCAACTGGTCGGGGTCGGGGGCATCTTCGGCGTCGTAGATGCCGACGATCGCGCCGCGGGCGTAGTCAAGCGCGTGGTTCAGCGCGCGCGGCTTGGTCTTGACCGACCCGTTCGGCACCGTGATCACCCGCATCCATTGCGGCAATTCCGACCGGGCCAGCGCGTCGCGGGTGATCTGGTCATCCGCTTCGACCACCAGAATCACGTCCAGAAGGTCCGCTGGATAGTCCAGCCGGGCCAGACGCGCCACCAGACGCGGCGCGATGTCGCTTTCGCGGTACAGCGCCACGATGATCGAGATGGTGGGGAAAATCCCGCCCTCGGCCGGGGTCGGGGCGGGGCCGGGGGGCCAGAGCGCGGCGACAAGGGCGGCCAGTTTCAGCACGACCAGAAGGCCAAGTGACGCGGCGGCGATGACCAGGAGTATGGCGCCAAAGGCCTGCGGCGCGGCCAGCATCGCCAAGGCCACGGCCGCAACCAGCGCCATCGCGACGGGAGAGCGGTGGAAGGCCGCCCAGGTGCGGCAGCTTTCGTCGCTGGGGACGCGGGTTTCGGCGGCCCGGGCCAGGGCGGCACCGCATTGGGCAAGGACCGCGCCTTCGATGTCCTGCGCCGGGGCAAGCACGGCACAGACCGGGCCAAGCCGTTGTTCCAGAAGGCTGCGCAGGCGCGGCAGGTCGCCCGGACGCGTCATCGCGACCACGGTCACATCGCCCACCCGCCGCCAGGGCACCAGCCCGTACCGCAGGCAATCGCGCGCGCCGAAATCGGCGACCAGCCGGGGGTCCGGGCGCTGGCCCGCCAGATCGACGATGCCCACGCCCCAATTGCGCGCTTCGGTCTGCAAGATGTCGCGTTCCCCCACCAGGCCCCGGGCGCGCAGCATGTCGGGCAGGCGCCCCGCTTCACGTCCCTGATGCGACAGGACGTTGACCAGCGCATCGGCCGCCACGATCCCGTCGCGAAACAGGGCAGCCCCCATGGCCAGCCTGCGCACGGGCGCGGTGGTCACGGCAGCATCGGACATCTTGCGAAGCGGTGCGGTCATGCCCGCCACCTTGCGGGCGGCGGGTTAACAAGCGGTTAAGACCTGGCGGGTGCCGTCAGGCCCGGCGTCATCAGGTGCGCCGGGTCTGCATCGCGGCGGCGAAACGCTCGAACAGGTAGAAGCTGTCCTGCGGCCCGGGCGAGGCCTCGGGGTGGTACTGCACCGAATAGACCGGCTTGCCATCGACGGCGATGCCGCAGTTGGTGCCGTCGAACAGCGAGACATGTGTTTCGCTGACCCCCTTGGGCAAGGTGTCGGCGTCCACGGTAAAGCCGTGGTTCATGCTGGTGATCTCGACCTTGCCGGTGGTCAGGTCCTTGACCGGGTGGTTGGCCCCATGGTGGCCGTGATTCATCTTGCGGGTCTTGGCCCCCAGGGCGAGCGCCAGCATCTGATGGCCAAGGCAGATGCCGAACAGCGGCAGGTCTGTGGCCAGGATGCCCTGGATCATCGGCACGGCATAATCGCCGGTCGCCGCCGGATCGCCCGGGCCATTGGACAGGAACACGCCTTCGGGGTTCAGGGCCAGCACATCCTCGGCGGTGGCAGAGGCGGGCAGGACGGTGACCTCGCACCCGACCGAGGCGAGGCAGCGCAGGATGTTGCGCTTGGCCCCGTAGTCGATGGCGACGACGCGGAGGCCCGGGCCTTGCCGCTGGGTATAGCCGTCGGGCCAGGCCCAGCGTTTTTCGTCCCAGCGGTAGGATTGCGCGCAGGTCACGTCTTTCGCGAGGTCAAGGCCGACCAGGCCTTTCCAGGCGCGGGCCTTGGCAACCAGCCGTTCCAGGTCGAACTTGCCGTCCGGGCTGTGCGCCAGCGCCACATGCGGCGCGCCCTGCTGGCGGATCGCGCGGGTCAGGCGGCGGGTGTCGACGCTGCCCATGCCGATGCGGCCGATCTTGGCCAGCCAGTCGGTGAGTTCCCCGGTCGCGCGCCAGTTCGACGGCTCGGTCGGGTCCCACTTCACCACCATCCCGGCGGCCGATGGGGTTTGCGTTTCGTCATCCTCGGCCGTGACGCCGGTGTTGCCGATGTGCGGGAAGGTGAAGGCCACGACCTGACCGGCATAGGACGGGTCGGTCATGATTTCCTGGTAGCCGGTCATCGCGGTGTTGAACACCAGTTCCGCGACCGTTTCACCCGTGGCACCAAAGCCCTTGCCGTAGAACACCGTGCCGTCTGCCAGGGCAAGGCAGGCGGTAGCATCGCGCGACGCGGGCATGGGCGACTCTCCATCCGGTGAATTTGGCGGAATCTACGGGCAGGGGGGGCAAGGGTCAAGCCCGGTCGCGAAAAGGATTGTCAAGCGATTTCAATGGGTTGAAAAAATCTACCTTGGTTGCGGCGCGGCTTGATCCGGGGTATGGTCCGAAAATCGGGGAAACGACCAGAAAGACCATCCATGCTGTTGCGCGACCGTCTGCAGACGGCCCTTAAAGAGGCCATGAAGGCCAAGGAGGCCGACCGGCTTTCGACCCTTCGCCTGATCAACGCCGCCATCAAGGACCGTGAGATTGCTGTTCGCGGGGAAGAGGGCGCGGGCGAGGTCGGTGAGACCGAAATCCTGCAGATCATGGGCAAGATGGTCAAGCAGCGCCAGGAATCGGCCCGCGCCTATGAGGAAGGCGGGCGGCTGGAGCTGGCGGAAAAGGAACTGGCCGAAATCGGCGTGATCCAGGAATTCCTGCCGCGCCAGATGTCGGCAGACGAGGTTGCTGCGGCGATCGATGCGGCGGTGGCCGAGACGGCTGCGACCAGCATCCGCGACGTGGGCAAGGTCATGGCGGCGCTGAAGACGCGCTACACCGGCCAGATGGATTTCGGCGCGGTGGGTGCGCTGGTGAAAGGGCGGCTGGGCTAACCGCAAGGCGCATTGGCTTTGTGCCAGCGCGGGCTTTCATGACGGACGACGGTCTGGGCGCTTAAGCCGCTGGGTAGACGCGCCCTGCGGACCGACTGTCGCCCCCCACCCCGCGTGGGGAGGGGAGCGTCGGGGTCAATCACTCAGGGTAGGTCCGGCTGGCCTTGGCTGTGCCAAGCTTTCCGCCCGACTTCTTGCTTTGCGCGGTGGCGGTCCATTCGTATTTGTGTGCCCCATTCGGCGGGCAGGGGCTTTTGTATTTGAAGGCGCCCGGCTCGATCACGTCCTGGCCGCTGTAAGCCACAACTCCGCCGCCGTGGTCGAAGTCGCGCACGTTGGTATCGACCAGCTTGAACCGGATGAATTTCGTGCCCTCCGGCACATCCGTCAGCACGAACCGGGGATTGGCGACGGTGTTGGGGGACCCCGAGGTGCAGGATTTCAGCCCATCCCAGGTAAAGGCAATCTCGAAGGCGGAGGCGGGGACGGCGAAAGAGATCGCTGCGGCGGCAATCATGGCGAATTTTAACATTCTGGTCCTGACGGTTGCGTGCAAGGCCTTGTATTCGCGGCGATGGGCAAAAATGAGGCCGGCGCCAAACACGCAGGCCAGAAGCTACGCGACGTTGCAAGGCTTGCGCTTGCCTCGATCTGGCACTGGCCGGGGGGCTGGTATCGCGCGGTGGGGCTAGGTCGGCTGGTCGGGCGGGCGATAGCCTCGACCGGCGAGCCAGGCGATGACCAGCCAGAACGCCGCGCGGAACGGCAAGGCAAGCGCGGTGCGGGCTTCGACCTTTGTGCCGTCCAGTGCGGTAAGGGCGAAGGCGGCCAGCACGACCAGCGTCGCGCCTGCGATGCCAAGCGCGATCCAGCGCGCGGCGGGGTGACCACGCCACAGGGCGGCGGCTCCGATCAGGTAGGCAAAGCCTGCGACAGTGTTGAAGATCACCACAAAGGGCACGGCATCCCCGGCCGCGCGTTGCGCGGCGGCGGGACCGAACAGCACCATGCTGCCGCTGAAGATGGTCAGGCCGCCGAAGAGCGCGGCGGCGATGGCCGCGGGGCGGGTCCAGGGCTGGGGCATGGCGGGGCCTTTCGGCAGGGGGGGGGGACGCCCGCAGCCTGCACCTGCCGCAGACCCTGCGCCTTGACTGTGGTCAATTGCGCCCGCCCCCGTGCCAGCGTTGCCTGTGCCAGCCGTCTCCGTGCCAGCCGCGTTCGTGCCAGCGTTGGCCGGATCAGCGGTTCGCGTGCAGGCGGGATTGCAGGTCCTTTTGCAGCGCAAGGCGTTCGTCTTCGGACAGGAAGGCGCCCAGCTCGACCTCGCGCCCGTCGCCTTTCAGCGTCAGGTAGTTCGGCACCGGCCCGCCGGTCTTGTGCAGGGTGACGCGGACCCAGTATGGGTTCGCCTCCCAGTCCTTGCGCTTGCCCTTGGGGCCGTGGCGGACAAGGTGCAGCCGGTCGGGCGACAGGCGCAGGTCCTCAACAATGTCGCGGTCACGGCCGTTCTTGCGCAGCGCGAACCAGATCGCCCAGATCGTGCCCAGAAGGAACGGCAGCAGCGCCCACAGGACCGG
>JAKQLM010000421.1 GCA_029567145.1 Pseudomonadota bacterium | reverse complement strand
ATCGCCAGCCCCGCAAGATGCAGCCCCCAGGCCAGCGTCACCCGATGCTCGCCCCGCCGGATCTCCGCCCAATCGCCTTTCATCAGCACCCAGGCTGAAATCGCCGGACCCACCAGCATCCGCCCGAAAAGCGTGTTGTTGAACCGCAGCAGCGCCCGCAACGGCCCCGACAGCCGTGCCCAGACGGAGGGGTCGAGGTAATTCGATTCCGGGTCGTCATAGGGATCGGTCAGCGCCGGGTCGAAATGGTGCTGCAGGTGGAGGTCCTTGAAGCGCATGTAGGGTACAAAGACCGTAAATCCAGGGAACACCAGAGCCTCGGACACTGTCTGCGACCGGAACGGATGGCCGTGCAGAACCTCATGCGTCAGCGACGAATACTGCCCGATGGCCAACGCCGCAGCCAGGACCGCCAGGGTCGGGGAGAGGGTCCAGAGAGAAGTGGTGGCAAGCGCCCATAGGGCGTAAGTTGCCGCGAAGACGATCAGGGTGGGCGATTCAATGGCCCGGGACTCGGTCTGCAAGATGATCCTCGGCAGGGTAACGTTCGTGTGACAGTAACAAGTCCGCGACATGCCGGGAATTCAGGGGATTGTAAACTTGACTCAACCTTCGTTTGGTAAAATCATCAGATGATGGATAAAGTCGACAAACGCGACCGTGCCCCCCAGTTCCGCACCCGCCTGGGTGAGGCGATGGCCGCGCGCAAGATGACCCAGGCCGAACTGGCGCGGCAGACCGGCGTCGACCGCTCGACCATCTCGGCCCTCCTGCAGGACGGCACGCGGATGCCGAATGCCCAGCTGGCCGCCGATTGCGCCCGCGCGCTTGGGATCAGCGCCGACTGGCTGCTGGGCCTGTCGGGCCGCCCCGAACCGCTGGCCGACCTCCTCGCCGCTTCCCTCTCCCTCACCGAGGCCCCCAGGGCGCTGATCGACGAACGCATCTTCACCTGGCACCAGGAGGCCGCGGGCTACAAGATCCGCCATGTCCCGGCGACGCTGCCCGACATGCTGAAGACCCGCGCG
>JAKQLM010000417.1 GCA_029567145.1 Pseudomonadota bacterium | reverse complement strand
GATGACACTGCCGCCCGAAGCCTTTACCCCTGCCCCCAAAGTGCATTCGGCGGTGGTGCATCTGACCGCCCTGCCCCAGCCTCGGTTTCCCTGTGACTTCAAGGTCTTGCAGCGCATAACTGCCATGGCTTTCAACCAGCGCCGCAAGATGCTGCGCGCCAGTCTGAAGGGGCTGGCGCCAGGGGTCGAGGGCCTGCTGGAAGGCGTGGGCATCCCCCCGACCGCGCGGGCCGAGGAGATCGGGCTGGAGGCGTTCTGCGCTTTGGCGCGGGCGGTGGCCTAGGCCTTCACGCGCAGGTTTTGCGGGTCGTAGAGGGGGGCGAGGCTGACCTTGGCCGGGACCCGCTCCGAGGCGACGTCCAGTTCGTACCTGCCTGACAGGACGAACTCTTCCGTCACGCCCTCCGGGTGGCGGACAAAGCCCATACCGATAGATTTCTGGATCGTATGGCCAAAGCCGCCCGAGGAGAGCCAGCCGACCCGTTCGCCGTTCCGGTAGATCGTCTCGCGGCCCAGAAGCACCACTTCGGGCGCGGTGGTGAAGGTTGCCATGCGCTTTTTCACCCCGCCTGACAGTTGCGCGGCCACGGCGTCACGGCCCTGGAAGGGAAGCCCCGATTTCATCTTCATCGCCCAGCCAAGGCCCGCCTCGACCGGGGTATGGTCGGGTCCGATCTCGGCCCCCCAGGCGCGGTAGCCCTTTTCCAGACGCAGGGTTTCGATGACGCGGTAGCCTGCGTTCACGGCTTGGCCCGACGCCATCAGCGCCTCGTAGACGGTGACGGCGACTTCGGTCGGCATGTGCAGTTCCCAGCCAAGTTCGCCGACATAGGTCACGCGGAGCGCCCAGACCGGGCAGTTGGCGATGGAAATCTCGCGCGCGGTGGCGAAGGGGAAACCGGCGTTCGACAGGTCGTCGGGGGTCAGCGCCTGCAGGATGTCGCGCGATCCTGGCCCCATGAGGGAGAGGACGGCATGGGCGGAGGTGACATCAGTCACCTGAGCATTGCCAGCCAAGTTTCTGGAAATCCAGTCGAAATCATGCGTGGCAAAGCCGGTGCCGGTGGTGATGTAGAATTCGTCGCGCGCCTTGCGGACGACGGTCACGTCAGCCTCGATCCCGCCTTTGGGGTTCAGCATCTGGGTGTAGATCAGGCTGCCCACGGGGCGGTCGACGTTCCCGG
>JAKQLM010000409.1 GCA_029567145.1 Pseudomonadota bacterium | reverse complement strand
CTGCGGGGTGACCAGCAGCAACGGCGTATGGTTCCAGTAGGCCGTCTTGACCGCCGTGACAAAGTTGGTGATCCCGGGGCCGTTCTGCGCGATCATCATGCACATCTTGCCCGACGCCCGGGTGAACCCGTCCGCCATCATCCCGCCCGACCCTTCGTGCGCGCAGTCCCAGAACGTGATTCCGGCCCTGGGGAAGATGTCTGAAATCGGCATGAAGGCCGACCCGATGATGCCAAACGCATGCTCGATCCCGTGCATTTGCAGCACTTTCACAAAGGCTTCCTCGGTCGTCATCTTCATCGCAGCTCTCCAAAAACTCTCGTCACCCCGAAAGGGCTTTTGCCTGACACCCTAACGCCCGGCCAGACCAGGGCTTAGGGCCAGCACCTCAACCCCTGTAAGTCCAGTTTGCTGCGTTCATTCTGGCCCAAGTATCCTCTGGGGGTCCGGGGGGCGAAGCGCCCCCGGCGGGCAGGGTCACCGCAACGCCCGCCCGATCCGCGCCACGCCCTCGGCGATCTTCGGCAGGGCGATGGAGGAATACGCCAGCCGGTAGTAGTTCCCCGGTCCCTCCCCCGCAAAGAACGCCCGCCCCGGCTCGATCAGCACGCCCTCGGACCGCAACCGCAAAGCCAGCGCCTCGGTGTCCACCCCTTCGGGCGCGCGCATCCAGAAGCTTGACCCGCCAAACCCGCCCTGCCCCGCGACCTCCAGCCCCTCGGCCGCAATCGCCTCGGCCAAGACCTGACGGCGGCGGCGGTAGGCGTTCTTCATCCGGTTGACGAGGGCGTCATAGTGACCAAGGCCCAGGAAATAGGCCATCGTCCGCTGGATATGCCCCGGCGGGTGCTTCAGCATCAGGCCCCGCAAGGCCCGCGCTTCGGCGATGAACCCCGGCGGGCCGACCAGATAGCCCAGGCGCAGCCCCGGAAACACGGACTTCGAGAAGGACCCGGCATAGATCACCCGCCCGTCGCGATCCAGCGACTTCAGGGCGGGGGCGACCGGCTTCAGGAACGACATCTCGAATTCGTAGTCATCCTCGACGATGACAAAGCCCTGCCTTTCGGCCGCGTCCAGCAGCGCCGTGCGCCGTTCGACCGGCATCGTCGCGTTGGTCGGGCATTGATGCGACGGGGTGGTAAAGACGACGTCGCCCGACACCCGGTCGGGCGGCAGGCCGCCTTCGTCCACATCGACCGGCACCGCCTCGGCCCCGGTCGCCGCGACAATGGCACGCCAGGCGGGATAGCCTGGGTTTTCCACCACCGCCCGCCGCCCCGGCCCCAGAAGCAGCGTCGCCGCGATCCACAGCGCATTCTGCGCGCCCAGGGTCAGCAGGACCTCGTCCTCGCGCGCGGCAATCCCCCGGCGCGGCAGGATGGTGCGCAAAAGCTCCTGCACCAGCAGCGGATCGTCGCGCTCGTAATAATCGCTGGTCAACGCCGCGAAATCCCGCTTGCCCAGCGCCCGCAGCGCGCATTGCCGCCAGTTCTGGTGGTCGAACAGCGTCGGGTCGGCCTGACCATAGATGAACGGATAGGCGTAGCGGTCCCAATCCTCGGGCCTGGCCACCCGCGCGCCCTGACTGAACCGCCCGCCGGTCAGCGCGCGGAAATCCACCGCCTCGGCACGCGGGGCGCTTTCGGGAAACTCGGGCGCAAGTGGAGCCGTCTCGGACACGAAATACCCCGACCGGCCCGCCGCCGTCAGGTAGTCCGACGACACAAGGTCCGCATAGGCCAGTGTCACCGTGATCCGGCTGACCCCCAGATGCCCGGCCAACCCGCGCGACGACGGCATCCGCTGCCCGGGCCGGAACCGCCCGGCCAGGATGCCTTGGGTCACCATCGACCGGATCTGCTGCTGCAGGCTGCCGGGGGTTCCCGGAGTCAGGTAGAAGGCTTCGACGGGGATCGCCATGGTCGGGTCCTTGGCCTGCGGATAAGTCCAGATGAACCGCCCCGGACCGGGTGAAGTCAAGCCGCCGCAGCGCCCCGGCGCGGACCTGCCCCGGATGACTCTTGCCCCCTGCGACACGATAATCGTTGAATCCTGACGCCAGAGGCCCTAACTCGGTCCTGCCTGATCAGTCCGCCGGCCGCGTGGTGTCCTTGCCAGGGAACGAACCAACCCGCCGTGTTCCGGCAAGAACCTGCAGGCCCCGATGCCCGAAAAGACCCGAACTGCCCCGACAGCCGCCCGCGACTGGCTGACCATTCTGGCCCGCTACCGCGAACCCTCGACCCGGCGCAGCCTGTGGGAACTGGCCGCGACGGTCGTGCCCTTCGTGGCGCTTTGGGTGCTGGCCTGGATGGCGCTGTCGGTCAGCCCCTGGCTGGCGCTGGCGCTGGCGGTGCTGAACGGGGCGTTTCTGGTCCGGATCTTCATCATCCAGCACGATTGCGGGCATGGGGCGTTCCTGGCCAACCGCACGGCGCAGGACTGGCTGGGCCGCGTGCTGGGCGTGCTGACGCTGACGCCCTATGACGTCTGGCGCCGGACCCATTCGATCCACCACGCGCATCACGGCGACCTTGATGCGCGCGGGATCGGCGACGTGCTGACCCTGACGATCGACGAATACCGCGCGCGCAGCCGCTTTGGGCGGCTGATGTACCGGCTGTACCGCCACCCGCTCGTGCTGTTCGTGCTGGGGCCAAGCTACCTGTTCCTGTTGCAGAACCGCCTGCCCTTCGGGCTGATGAAATCGGGCTGGCGCTACTGGACCAGCGCCATGGGCACCAACGCGATGATCGGCATCGCGGTAGGGCTGATCGTCTGGTTCGGCGGCCTTCTGCCCGTCTTGCTGATCTTCCTGCCGACCTCGGTCATCGCCGCGACGATCGGGGTGTGGCTGTTCTATGTCCAGCACCAGTTCGAAGAGACGCACTGGTCCAAGGGCGACGACTGGCAGCTGCACGCGGCCGCGCTGGAGGGGTCGTCCCACTATGTCCTGCCGCAGCCCCTGCGCTGGTTTTCCGGCAACATCGGCATCCACCATGTCCACCACCTGTATTCGCGCATCCCGTTCTACCGCCTGCCCGAGGTGATCCGCGACCACCGCGCCCTGGCCGAGGCGCAGCGCCTGACGATCCGCGACAGCCTGCGGTCGGTGCATCTGAACCTGTGGGACGCAGCGCAGGGCAAGCTTCTGTCGTTCAAGGAAGCCCGCGCCCGCTATGGGGTCGCCTGACCGGGGGGACGGGGGCGGCACTCCTGCCCCCCGCGTAGGGTGGGTGATTCACCCACCTTACCCGCGTGCCTGCAATCGCGGCCGTTCGCGCTGCAGCCAGAACGCGGTCAGGATCAGCGGCGCGTTCGACACCTCGCCCCGTGCGACCGCAGCCATCAGCGCGTCAAAGGGCATGAGGTGGCCGCGGATGTCCTCGCCTTCCTCCTCGGCCCCGAACACGCCCGCCGCTCCGTCCGGCAGGTCGCACAGCGCGACGTAGGAATACAGATATTCCGCCACCGCTCCGGGCGAGGGATAATATTCCGCCACCTTTTCCAGCGCGCCGAGGTCCAGCCCCGCTTCCTCCACCGCCTCGCGCCGCGCGGCGGCTTCGGGGGTCTCGCCGGGGTCGATCCGGCCGGCGATGGCCTCCAGCTGCCAGGGCAACGGATCGCCGCGACCCAAGGGGCCGGTTCGGAACTGTTCGATCACCAGCACCCGGTCGCGCGCCGGATCATAGGGCAGCACCGTCACCGCATCGCCCGCCACAAAGACCTCGCGCGTCAACGGCGGACTGGTCGTGCCATCAAAGCGCTGGTGGCGCAGGGCCATCACCTCCAGCCCGAAGTACCCGGCATGGGCGTGGCGCAGGCTGTCGACCCGGACCTCGCCGGTCCCGACCCGCAACGTCCGCCCCGCCCCCGCCCCCGCCCGCACTTCGCTTGCCGCCGCCACCCGCAACGACCCCAGCCGGGCCCGCATGGCCTGTGCGCCGACCTGGCCAAAGCCCGACATCACCCGCCGCGCCAGGGCCTCGGCCTCGGCCCCGCCTGCACCAAGGTCGATCACGCCCCCGACTGGCACCAGACCCAGCACCTGCGCGTAGAACGCCACGCGGTCCCGCGCATCCGCATCCGCCCCCGTCCGCAGGATCGCCTGCAGCGCAGCGGCCCCCCGCAGGTGGACGTCGGTCATGTCAGGTCCAGCGGCGGCTGGCGTTTTCGGCCAGCATCCCTCCGATCACCCCGCCGATCAGCATCGCCAGCATCACGTTCAGCGTGCCCAGCGGCGGCGCCCGGTCCGCCATGCGCGAGAAGATGTCGATGATCGCCTCCAGCGGGCCATCATAGCGCATCTTCACCGATTCCTTCAGCATCTCGTAGGTGCCCAGCGCCAGAAGCGCAAAGAACACCAGCACGATCACCGTCTTCAGCCCGGCCGCAGCCGATTCCAGATAGCCCTTCCCGACCGAAGGCCCCATCACCCGCCAGCCGACAATCGCGCCGATCAGTGCCGTCACCTCGCGGAACGGACCCACGGCCGCCGCCTCGGGCATCAGCGGCACATAGAACGCGGCGATCACCAGCCCGACAACGGCAAAGGCCGCCGCCGCCACCGCCTTGGCACCCGTCGGCATCGGAGTTCCGGCCATCGCATCTTCCTTCAGACTGGACGCGTCACCGTGATCTGCGTCACGTCACAGTTTCCACCGTGAAACGCCCCCGCGCAAGAGGCGAGGTAGAAGTCCCACATCCGCTTGAACCGGTCGTCAAATCCCAGCTTCCTGACCTCGCCCCAGCGGTCGGCAAAGCTTTCGTGCCAGCGCCGCAGGGTCAGGCTGTAGCTTTCCCCGAACTCGATCGATCCCTTGACCCGCAGTCCGGCACGTTCGACCTCGGCCCGCAGCACAGCGGGCGCAGGCAGCATCCCGCCCGGAAAGATGTATTTCTGGATGAAATCCACGCCCTTGCGGTACATCTCCCAGCGGACATCGGCCACGGTGATGATCTGCAGCGTCGCGTGCCGCCCCGGTTTCAGCCGGTCGCGCAGCGCCCCGAAATAGACCGGCCAGTAGCGCTCGCCCACCGCTTCGAACATCTCGATGCTTGCGATCCCGTCGTAGCTGCCACGCTCGTCGCGATAGTCCTGCAACTTGATCTCCACCCGGTCCGACAGCCCCGCACGGCGCACCCGGTCCACGGCGAAATCATGCTGCGCCTGGCTGATCGTCAGCCCGGTGACCCGCAAGCCGCGTTCCTTGGCCGCATATTCCGCAAAGCCGCCCCAGCCGCAGCCGATCTCCAGCACATGCTCGCCGGGCTGTGCGCCCATCTGGTCCACCATGCTGGCATATTTGCGCCGTTGCGCCACTTCCAGGCTTTCCTGCGGGCTCTCGAACATGGCCGAGGAATAGGTCATCGTCTCGTCCAGCCACAGCCGGTAGAACGCGTTGCCCAGGTCATAGTGGTATTCGATGTTCTTCTTCGCCTGGCGCTTCGAATTCGACTGCAGCCAGAAGCGCAGCCGCTCATAGGCGCGCACTAGGCTCAGCCCGGGATAGGCGTCGCCCACGATGTTGTTGGCCGGACGCTGGATCAGGTCCAGAAACGCCTGCAGGTCCGGAGTC
>JAKQLM010000408.1 GCA_029567145.1 Pseudomonadota bacterium | reverse complement strand
GCCATCACCAGCGCCAGCGCGCATTTGTAGGCGTTGCCGCTTTCGCCGAAACAATAGAGCTGCATTCTGACCCCTCCCCGGGCGTATCAGGTCTTGCGCTGATCCAGATCGGCCCGAAAGACCGCCAGCCGCTTGACCACTTCATCCACGTCCGCGACAGCATGCAGGTTCTCGAACAGGAACGACAGGGCCTCGCCTTGCTCCAGCCCGGTATCGTCCTGAAACCGCTTCAGGGCGCGATACCCGGATTCGGTCATCGCTGCGGAAAAGCGGCGGGTCAGGCGAAAACGTGCGGGCATCGGTGGTCCCCGGTTCAGAACGCCTGAGCGGACAGCGCCATGACGGTATCGGCCCCGCTTTCGATCCGCGCAAGGTGCATGGAGCAGGCAGGCAGTTGGCGGGCCATGTAGAAGCGCCCCGTGGCGATCTTGGCATCAAGAAAGTCGCGGTCCGCTGCCCCGGCGTCCAGCGCCGTGTAGGCGGCCTTGGCCATCCGGGTCCACATCAGGCCAAGGCAGACATGGCCCATCATGTGCATGAAGTCATAGGACCCCGCCAACGCCGCATTGGGGTTCTTCATGCCCTGGGCCATGAAGAACATCCCGGCCTGTTGCAGTTGCTTGGACGCGGCCTTCAGCGGTTCGACAAAGCCGGTCATCCGGTCGTCGCCATCGTGCGATTTCACTTCGGCCTTCACCATGTCGAAGAACGCCATGACATGCTTGCCGCCATCAGTCGCCAGCTTGCGGCCCACGAGGTCCAGCGCCTGCACGCCGTTGGCGCCTTCGTAGATCATCGCGATCCGGGCGTCGCGGGCGAACTGCGACATGCCCCATTCCTCGATATAGCCATGGCCGCCATAGACCTGCTGGGCCTGCACCGCCATCTCGAAGCCCTTGTCGGTCTGAAAACCCTTGAGCACCGGAGTCAGAAGGCCGATCAGCCCGTCCGCGTCCATGTCGCCGGTGTGCGCCCGGTCGATCAGGGTCGCGCCCCAGAAGGTCAGCGCGCGGGCACCTTCGACAAAGCTTTTCTGCTCCATCAGGTTGCGGCGGATGTCGGGGTGAACGATCAGCGGATCAGCGGGGCCGGTCGGGTTTTCGGTGCCCGTCACGGCGCGGCCCTGCAGGCGGTCCTTGGCATAGGCCACGGCGTTCTGGTACGACGCCTCGGCCACGGCATAGCCTTGCAGCGCCACGCCAAGCCGGGCCTCGTTCATCATGGTGAACATGGCCTTCATGCCCTTGTGCAGGTCGCCCAGAAGCCAGCCGGTCGCCCCGTCGTAGTTCATCACGCAAGTGGCGTTGCCGTGGATGCCCATCTTGTCTTCGACCTTGCCCACGGACACCGCATTCCGCGCGCCCAGGGAGCCGTCGTCGTTCACCAGCACTTTCGGCACGATGAACAGGCTGATGCCCTTGGTCCCCTCACCGCCGCCGGGGGCCTTGGCCAGCACCAGATGCACGATGTTCGACGCCATGTCGTGATCGCCGGCCGAGATGAAGATCTTCTGCCCGGTGATCTTGTAGCTGCCATCCGCCTGCGGTTCGGCCTTGGTGCGGAGAAGCCCGAGGTCGGTGCCGCAATGCGGTTCGGTCAGGTTCATCGTGCCGGTCCATTCGCAGGACACCATCTTTGGC
>JAKQLM010000395.1 GCA_029567145.1 Pseudomonadota bacterium | reverse complement strand
GGCGCGGTGGCCGCCCGCCATCTGGCACCCGAAATGGTCGAAACGGCTGGTGTCATCGGCACCGGGGTCCAGGCGCGGCTGCAGATGCAGGCGGCCCATCTGGTACGGCCCTTCCAGCGCCTGTTGGTTCATGGCCGCGATCCGGTAAAGGCCCGCGCCTGCGCCGATGATCTGGCGACCCGTCTTGGCGTCCAGGCGCAGGCGGTCGACAGCGCGGAAATCCTTGTCAGGGAAGCGCAACTTGTGGTCACAACGACGCCCGCCCGCGCGCCGCTGATCCGTGCCGAATGGCTGCATCCGGGGCTGCATATCACCGCCATGGGCTCGGACCAGTCGGGCAAGAATGAAATCGACCCGCGTGCCCTTGCCGCCGCCGATGCCTATGTCTGCGACCGGGTAAGCCAGTGCGAAGTCTCGGGCGAATTGGAGGCGGCGCTGGCCGCCGGTCTGTGGACCAAGGGCCGCCCGGCCGAACTGGGCGAGGTCATCACCGGCGCAAGGCCCGGCCGCCACAGCCCGCAGGACGTGACGATCTGCGATCTGACCGGAACCGGCGTGCAGGATACCGCCATCGCCACCCATGTCCGCGCCCGCCACCCGCAGGCCGGCACGATCCTGCAGGCCTAGCCTATCGGCAGCGCGAACCCCGCCTTCACCCGGTCGATCACCACCATGGTCTTGAACCCCCGGATATCGGGGTTGCCATAGAAGAAGCGCCTGGTGAACTGTTCGAAATCCTCCATGTCCCGCGCCGTCACCACCAGCACGAAATCGGCATCGCCGGTGACGTAGTAGCCCGTCATGATTTCCGGCGTCGTGCGGATCGCCGCCTTGAAGCGGTCGATGATATCGGCGCGCTCGCGTTCCAGCGTGACATGCACCAGCGTCGTCAACTCGCGCCCGATGGCCTTGGGCGAAACGACGGACAGATCCGCCTCGATCACCTTGTCCTCGCGCAGCCGTTTCATCCGGCGCTGACAGGCGGTTGGCGACAGGCCGACCATCCCGCCCAGAACCTCGCTGGAATGGCGGTTGTTCTCTTGCAGGGCGCGGAGAATCTTCAGATCAATCGCATCCAGGGTCATGCGCAGCTTTCCTGTGTCGTTTTCAGATAAATAGCAGGATTCCTGCGCAGAACGCCAGAACTACGCCGCAAACCGCAAGAGCAACCCGATATCCTGTGCCCAACCCCCCCCTTGCCTCAGGAGCCGCAGATGGATCACAGCCTTTCCCAGATCGCCAAGATGGACCGCGCCAGCGTGCTGCACCCCTTCACCCAGGCGAAAGACTATGCCAGCGGCAAGGCGGGCGATCCAACCATCGTCACCGGCGGCAAGGGCATCCGCATCCAGGACGCCAGGGGCAACAACTATATCGACGCTTTCGCCGGGCTTTACTGCGTCAACATCGGCTATGGCCGCGACGAGGTGGCCGATGCCATTTCCAGGCAGGCGCATCAGCTGGCCTACTACCACTCTTACGCCGCGCATACGACCGACCAGCTTGCGATCCTTTCCGACCGTCTGGTGCGGATGGCCCCGGGCAAGATGAGCAAGGTGTTCTATGGCATGTCGGGGTCGGA
>JAKQLM010000390.1 GCA_029567145.1 Pseudomonadota bacterium | reverse complement strand
TCCAAAGCGCCGATGTCGTGGTGCATGACCGCCTGGTCAGCCCCGAGATCATGGCACTGGTCCCGGCAGGCGTGCGGCGGGTTGATGTCGGCAAGCTGCCGAAATTCCACAAGGTCCCGCAGGACGCGATCAATGCGCTGCTGGTTGACCTTGCCCGCGAGGGGCTGATGGTCGCGCGTCTAAAGGGCGGCGACCCGATGATTTTCGGGCGCGGCTCCGAAGAGGCCGAGGCCTGCCGTCTGGCCGGTGTCGGCGTCAGCTATGTGCCGGGGATCACTTCGGCGCAGGGGGCGGCTTCGTCCACCGGCGTCCCGCTGACCCATCGCGGGCTGGCGACGGGGGTGCGCTATGTGACGGGCCACCGGGCCAAGGACGCGGCGCTGGATCTGGATTGGGCGTCGCTGGCCAGCGAAGAGACGACGCTGGTCGTCTACATGGGCGCGGGCAATATTGCCGAGATCGCGCTGCAACTGATGCGGCATGGGATGGCCCCGTCGCTGCCGGTGCTGGCGGTGTCTTCGGCGACCACGCCCCGCGAGACGCGGCTTCTGTCGACGCTGGGCCAGATCGGGACCGAGGTTGCGAAGGCGCTGCCCGAAGCGCCGGTCCTGTTCGTCATCGGGCGGGTCGCCGGGATGTATTCCGGGATCGCCGCACTGGATGCTGCCCTCTGCGAGGGGGCCGGGATGGCCGCCTATGCGTAGCCTTGCGGCCCTGATGCTGCTGGCGCTGCCTGCGGTGGCCGAAGTGTCGCCGAACCGCGCGGTGGAACTGGAGCATCTGGTGCTGCAGGACTGCGGGTCGTGCCACGGGCTGACGATGAAGGGGGGCCTTGGCCGCCCTTTGACCCGCGAGGCGCTGGCGGAAGCTGACCGCGACACGCTGGCGCTGATCGTGCTGGACGGTCTGCCGGGCACGGCCATGCCGCCTTGGCGTCCGTTGCTCACGGAAGCCGAGGCGCTTTGGATTGCCGATTATCTGAAAGGGGAAACCCCATGAAGCGTTTGCTTGTGCTCGCCTTCCTTGCGACGCCGCTTTTTGCGGGGACCGATGACCTGACCGCCACGGGGGACCTTGGCCTTGTCATCGAACGCGCGACCGGGTCGCTGGTTCTGGTGGACCGGTCGGACCGCGCGGCGGTGGGGCGGATCGAGGGGCTGGGGGATTTGTCCCACGCCTCGCTGACCTACTCGCCCGACGAGCGCTTTGCCTATGTTTTCGGGCGCGATGGGGGGCTGACCAAGGTTGATGTGCTGACACGGGCCATTGTGGCGCGGACGGTGCAGGCGGGCAATTCAATCGGCGGGGCGATTTCGGACGACGGTCGGCTGGTCGCGGTGTCGAACTATGAACCCGGCGGGGTGAAAGTGTTCAATGCGGACACGCTGGCGTTGGTGGCCGACGTGCCGATGCCGGGCAAGACCATTGGGCTGGTGGACGTGCCGGGGCGGCGGTTTGCCTGGGCGGTGTGGGACACGGGCGAGGTTTATCTGGGGGATTTTTCGGGGGTTGATCCCGTGATCACGTCCTTGGGCAACGCTGGGATGAACCCGTTCGATGCGGTCCTGACCGACGATGCGCATACCTATCTGGTGGGCCTCTTTGGCGAGAAAGGGGTGACGGCGTTCGATCTGTGGGACGCTGACGCGAAGCCGCAGAAGTTCCTGACCGACTACGGCAAGACCGGTGAGGACATGCCGGTCTACAAGATGCCCCATCTGCAAAGCTGGGCCTTTACCGAGGGGCAGTATGCCCTGCCCGCCGTGGGACGGCACGAGATCCTGTGGGTCGACCGGGACAGCCAGGCGACCGTGGCGACGACTCCGGTGCACGGGCAGCCGGTGTTCATCATCGCGCAGCCTGCGTCGCCCTATGTCTGGGTCAACTTCGCCACGCCTTTGAACGATACGGTGCAGGTGGTGGACAGCCGCAGCCATGCGGTTGTCGCGACCCTGACCCCCGGCAAGGCGATCCTGCATATGGAGTTTGCGCCCCGGGGGGCAGAGGTCTGGATCAGCAGCCGCGATGACAACAAGGTCCTGATCTACGACACCCGCAGCCGCGAGAAGGTGGCGGAGATTCCGGCGGAGGCGCCTTCGGGCATCTTCTTCACCGCCCGCGCGCATCAGACGGGGCTTTGAGCGATGGACCGGCTGGACCCGACCGACCTGGCGCTGCTTGACCGCTTCCAGCGGGATTTCCCGCTGGAGTCCCGGCCATTCGCCCGCATCGCGGTGAAGCTGGGGCTAAGTGAAGCCGAGGTGATCGACCGGCTTGCCGTGATGCAGGCCGAGGGCCGGATAGCCCGGGTCGGGGGGACGGTCAGGCCGAATACGGCCGGGGCGTCGACCCTGGCGGCGCTGGCGGTGCCCGAGGCGCGGATCAAAGAGGTCGCGGCCATCGTGGGCGCGGAACCGGGCGTGAATCATTCCTACCTGCGTGAGGCGGACTGGAACCTGTGGTTCGTCGCCACTGCGCCCGATTCCTTGACGCTGCAGGCGATGCTGGCCCGGATCGAAGCGGCCTCGGGCCTGCCGCTTCTGGATCTGCGGCTGGTGCGGCCCTTCAACATCGACCTTGGCTTTCCCTTGGCGGGTGGCCCCGCGACCATGCCGGGACAGCGCCGGGTGGATGCCGGCGTCCTGCGCGCCACCGACCGTCTGCTGCTTGATGCGCTTAGCCGGGGGCTGGACCTGACCCCCCGACCCTATGCCGTGCTTGGCCTGCGGATCGGTCGGGAAGAGGCCGCCGTCATCCACAGGATCGCCGAACTGCTGAAAGCGGGTATCCTGACCAGGCTGGGCGTGATCGTCCGCCACCGGTCGCTGGGGTTCACGGCCAATGCGATGGTGGTGTGGGAGGTGCCCGAGGGTGGAACCGAAGCCGCTGGTCAGGCGCTTGCCACTTTGCCCGGTGTGACGCTGGCCTATGAACGCCGCCCGGTCGCCGGGGTCTGGCCGTATCGGTTGTACTGCATGATCCACGCGCGGTCCCGCCCCGAGGCGCTTGCAGTCCTGGACTCCGCCCGCGCCCTACCCGCGCTGGCCGGGATCGACCACCGTATCCTGTTCTCTACCCGCTGCTTCAAGCAGTCGGGCGCCCGTCTATCGGAGGCCGCCTGATGCGCGCCGCCCTGCCCCCCGAGGCGCTGGACGCCACCGACCGCCTGCTGATCAACCGGTTGCAGGACGGACTGCCCCTGACCCATGCGCCTTTCGCCCCGGTGGCGCAGGAAGCAGGGATCAGCGAGGCCGAAGTCGTCGACCGCATCACCCATATGCGCGAGATCGGGGCGATCACCCGCTTTGGGCCGTTTCTGGATGCCGAGGCGATGGGCGGGGCGTTCTGCCTGTGCGCCATGGCCGTGCCTGCGGACAGATTCGAGTCGGTCATGACTTCGGTCAATGCGATGCCCGAGGTCGCGCATAATTATGAACGCCAGCACAAGCTGAACATGTGGTTCGTCCTGGCCTGCGAAAAGCCGGATCAGATCGCGGAAGCAGCGGCGCGGATCGAAGGGGAAACTGGGCTGAAGGTCCTGCTTTTCCCGAAACGGCACGAATTTTTCATCGGCTTCCGGGTAGAGGCATGACACTTGACGCGACCGACCGGCGGATACTGAAGGCGACGGCAGGGGGCCTGCCGCTGACGCCGCATCCGTTCGAGGAGGTTGGTCGCTGGCTGTTCCTGCCGGAGAATGAGGTCATCGCCCGGATGGCCGCCATGCAGGAGGACGGCGTGATCCGTCGCGTGGCCCTGGCCCCGAATCACTATGCGCTGGGGCTGGCCGCCAACGGGATGAGCGTCTGGGACCTTGACGACTCGGTTGCCAAAACGCTGGGTGAAAAAGTCGGCGCGCTGCCCTTCGTCAGCCATTGCTACCTGCGGCCCCG
>JAKQLM010000369.1 GCA_029567145.1 Pseudomonadota bacterium | reverse complement strand
TGCGCGTCAACGGCATACAGCAGCGGGCGTGGAAGCTGCGGGAAGATCAGCCCGAAATGGCCGTCGCAATGGCCGGGCAGCGGCAGGGCAAGGATCGAGCCGTCGCCCAAGAGGTCACGGCCCTGCGGTCTGACAGGGGCGGCTTCGACCAGATCGACTCGGTCGGCGAAATCGGGGGGCAAAAGCTCGGGGAAGATGCCGTGGCGCAGGTTGGACAGGCGCGACCGGGCTTGCAGGCTGATCCAGCCGTTTGCGCTGACCATGAAACGCGCGGTCGGGAACAGGGACAGGCCCGACACATGGTCGGCGTGGAAATGTGTGACGATCACCCGGCGAATATCCTTGGGACGCAGGTTGAAGCGGGCCAGAACCGCTTCGGCCTGGCCTTCGGGGATCAGCTTTGGCCGCAGGGCAAGGCTGTAGGCCCGCAGACCCAGGCTGCGACCAGGGGCGCTGACAGCGTGGCGGGTATAGCCGGTGTCGATCAGGACCGGCCCGGCAGTTTCAGAGAGGAACAGGCCGTAGCGCACTTGCAGGTCCAGGCCTTGCCAGCGCCCGCCGCGCCGCATCAGCCGTTCGGGCGCGCGGACGGTGGCGCTGTTGACGAAGACCGGTGCAGTCATCCGGCTGGGCCATTGGCGAACGTGAGGTCAAGCCCGGCGTCAAAGGAAATGCGCGGCTGCCAGCCCAGGTCACGCTGCGCCTTGGTCAGGTCCAGGCTTTGCGCATAGGCGAAAAGCGCCAGGCCGTAGCGGGTGACCGGGGGTTCGCGGTCGCCGGGAAGCAGGTTGAAAACAGTCTCTAACATGGCGGAAATGCCCATCAGCGGGGCCAGCGGGGCCGGACGCCAGCGTGGCGCGACGCCGGCCCGCTGGCACGCTTTGGTGACAATCTCGGTGATCGGCAGCACCTCTCCACCCGAGACGTTGTAAATCTGCCCCTGCGCCGTTGGCCCGGCTTGCAGCGCGGCAAGGGTGGCATCCACCACGTCGTCGACATGGGTCAGGTCGATCCGCCCCTGCCTGTCGCGCAAGACCGGCAGCGGTCCGCGACGTGCGGCGCGAAGCAGGCGGGGCAACAGGGCGGTGTCGCCTGCGCCATAGATGCCGCGCGGGCGCAGGATGGTGGCGGCGGGAAAACGATCAAGGACCAGCGCCTCGGCCTGTTGCTTGCTGGCGGCATAGGCGTTGAACGGGGGCGGCAGGGGATCGGATTCCGCCACGTCAAGCTGGTCGGTGGGCGCAAAGCTGACCGAGGAGCTGGAGACGAACAGAAAGCGGCTGACCCCCAGCGTCTGCGCCGTGTCCAGCAGGTGCGCGGTCGCGGTGACATTGGCAAGGGTGAAGGCCCTGGCAGGGCCATGCGGCGCCGACCGGGCGGCACAGTGCAGGATGGTCGAAACATCGCGCAGAACATCGCGCGGGATCGGTTGGGTCAGGTCCAGCGCCAGGGTGGCGATGCCTTTGGCGCGCAGGGCGGCCAGCCGGGCCGGGTCGCGGCCCTGCGCGATGACCGGCAGACCCATCGCCTGCAGGCGCCGGACCAGCGCGCCGCCCAGAAATCCGGTCGCTCCGGTGACAAGGGTGGTCTCGCCCATGCTAAAGCACCAGCGCCATGCCGCCGAACGACACCCCGGCCGAGGTGCCCAGCAGGACCACTCGCGCGCCGTCCCGCAGCCGCCCGTCCTGCCGCGCCACGTCCAGCGCAAAGGGGATCGAGGCGGCGATCTGGTTGCCCACCGTTTCGGCGATCATCACCGCCTGATCGGGCCGAAAGCCGCATTGCCGGACCATATGCGCCAGGGCGGCGGGGCTGGCCTGATGCGGGACGATCAGGTCCACCTCGTCCCGTTGCCACCCCGCCCGTGTCAGAAGGTCATCGACAAAGCCCCGGAAATGCAGGGCCGTCAGCCGGAACAGGGCCTTGCCGTCCATGGCAAAGCGGCTGTGGGCGGCAAAATCCTGCGGGTTCCGGTGATAGTCGAAGCGGGTTCCCCCGGCGCCCAGGCTGCAGGCCCCGTAGGCGGACGGATAGGTGCGCAGCAGGGTCGTGACCACCCGGCTGTCGGTGGTCGACCGGGACAGGACCGCCGCCGCCGCCCCATCGCCGAAAAGCGCGGCGGTTTCGGGATCGGTCGCCCAGGGCAAGGCGCGCGAGGCGATTTCGGACGACACGACAAGCGCGTGATCCACCACGCCCGCGGTGACCTGGCGGGCGGCGACCTCGAACGCGGTCAGAAAGCTCAGGCAGGTGCTGTTGACATCGAAGGCGGCTGCGGTGCCGTCCGCAAGCCCAAGCCCGCGCATGACCAGGGGGGCGGTCGCGGGGATCGGCTGGTAAGGCACGGCCGAGCCTGACACGACCAGCCCGACCGCATCGGCGGTCAAGCTCGCGTCGCGGAGCGCCGCCTCACAGGCCGCGACGGCCAGATCGACCTGGCTTTCGGTGGTGCAGACGTGGCGACTGACCACGCCGGTCGCGCGCTGCAGGCTGCCTGGGTCCAGGCCAAGGTCCGCCTCGATCTGGCGGGTCGACAGGCTGTGCTGCGGCAAGGCCCGCCCGGTGCCGGATATCCTGATCTGCATCGTCACCCTGTCACCCTGTCCAAGGCGATACATGGGCGGAACGACCGGTCCCCGCAAGTCCGGAGAACGTGGCCCCCCACGCGGGTTAAAGCCCCTCCAATAGGTGCCCGTGCTTGTCCACAAGCCCGCTGCGCCGCAAGGTGACGGCGGGATAGTCCGGTTCGTTCTGGATGCGGTCCAGGGTAAAGCCCGGTTCGGCCCGGATCAGCCCGCGATAGACGCGCGCGGCCTTTTCGCGTTCGCCGACGGCAAGATACAGAAACAGCAGGTGACGCATCGCGGCGCGGAAGCTGGGCGCGCGGTAATGTGCGGCTTCATAATGCGCGATGGCGGCGGCATAGTTTTCGCAGCGCAGGGCGACCAGGCCGGACACGGCCTCCCACCAGTGGACATGCGCGGTGCGGGCGGCGATCTCGGCCCCGCGCCGGGCCGATTCCAGCGCGCCGGGATTGTCCCCCTGACGGCTGAGAGCCACGGCCTGCGCCAGATAGGAATGCGCGTTGTAGGGGCTCATCGCCAGGGCGTCGCGGGCCAGGATGCTGCCTGCGGTCGGGTTTTCGTCGATCATCACCCGCGACAGGCCGACCAGCGACAGGACCAGCGGATTGGCTTTGGACAGTTCCAGCGCCTTGCGGGAAAACTCGTCGATTTCGGCCATCAGCTGGGGGTAATCCTCGCCCGTCCGTTCGACGACCATGATCTGCCGGACCAGCACCCGCCAGGCATAGATGCGGGCCGAGGTGGCGATCTCTCCGGCTTCGACCAGCTGGCGGTCGGCGGCCAGCAGCCGGTCGCCGTCATAGCTGAACATGTCGGACAGGGCGTTCGCGATCAGCGCATTGGCGCGGCGCGGGCCGTCCTGGCATTCCGGCAGCTGCGGGAAATGCGCCAGCGCGGCATCGGCGGCCTGGAACACCAGCGGCGGCAGGTCGCCCGCGCCGATGAAATCGGCCTCGGCCACGGGGACGGCGGCGCGCTGGTTCCAGATGATCTGCCCCGACGCGATCGAAGACAGGCTGACCAGCACATGCACGCGGTCCTGAATCTCGGCCCCTTCGACATGCAGGGTCATGCCTTCGCGCGGCAGGTCCGGCGGGATCGGCGCCCCGCCTGATCCATAGACGTCGATATGCGCGAATTCCGACAGCAGTCGCCCGATGGCATCGGCCAGCGCCCGACCGGCAAACGACCCCACACCCTGCGGCAAGCCGCCAAGGCGGATCACGAAGGGCAGGCGCGCGGTCTGCGCCACCGGCAGGCGGGCCTGGTCGGGGCGCTGCACGCCCATCGCGGTTTCGACGCGCTGACGTTCTTCGCGCAGCCAGTCCTCGAACGACTGGTCGATGATGTCGATGCCTTCCAGGAACTCGCGCCCCGATTGCAGCGCGCGGACGGCGGCGGGCTGGTCCTGTTCAAGATCGGTCAGGACGCCCTGCAGGCGCACGGTGTCGCGGTCGGTTTCCAGGCGGTCCGCTTCGGTGCCCAGAGCCTTGCGAATTTCCATCAAGGCCTGGCGCAGGCTGCCCGAGGCCTGTTCCGCGCCCCGGTCGGACCAAAGCCGGGCCTCCAGCCAGCGGCGGGCGCGACGGCGGTCCGGGGTCTGGCACAGCATGGCCAGAATCGCACGCGCCTTCGCGCCGCGCGGCGTGCAATCGCGACCGGAGTCGTCGCGCACCTCGAAGACGCCCACAAGGCGAATGAACATTCCGGTCCCCACTGCAACACGCCAAAGCTAAAGGGTCGCCCCGGCGGGCGCAATCATCGTGAAAACTGCGTCAAACATTGCCTTGCGGACCTGTGCCGTCTTTGCCGAAGCGAAAATAAGGTGCACCGTTCGCGCGATTGACGAAGGAGGCATAATGTCGACGTTCGGAACCCACGGCACGCACGGAACCCACGGGACCCATGGCACGCACGGAACCCATGGCACCCACGGCACTCACGGGACGCATGGGACTCACGGCACTCATGGGACGCATGGCACCCACGGGACGCATGGCGGCGGGGCGTCGCCGCTGCTGGCCTCGGCGCTGGGCCAGACGGCCGAGGCGCTGATGGGCTATTGGGACGGCACCGTCCCGGTTCCCACGACCGATGGCGCGGATGAGCTGACGCGGCTGATGCGACTGGCCGCCCACCCGCGCGCAACTGTGCTGGCGCGCGAAGGGTCGGACCTGTTCACCGTGCGGCCCGGTCCGACGCCCCGCCATCTGGTGCGGGCGGAAAGCGATCTGGTCAGCCTGACCCCGCCTTTGCCCGCCAAGATCGCCGAGCAGATGACGGAATTGCGCGCGGCGATGGATCTGCGCGCCGATCGCCTGGGCGAGATCATCGCGCAAAGCGATGGTTTCCTTGACTTTTTCGCCGCTCAGATGCCGTTCGGGATGAACCGGCGGCCCTATACCGTGCATCTGATCGGGGCGATGCTGGACACGGTGATTTCGGTCGAACAGCGGATGAAGCACCTGTGTTCCGTCGCGCGCCCGGTCGATCTGTCGCCGCAGGTCCAGCCGATGATCGAGACGCCCGGCCATTCGGCCTATCCCTCGGGCCACGCGACCGAGGCCTTTGCGACCGCGACCCTGCTGGCCGCCCTGCGGCTCACCGGCGCGGGGATCGCCGATGCCGCGCTGATCGACACGCTCTTGGCGCGGCTGTCCCCGGCGGCCGAGGCGGCCCCGGTGACCGATCAGGTGATCCTGCTGTTCCGGCTGGCGGCGCGGATCGCCGACAACCGCACGGTGGCGGGGGTGCATTACCCGGTC
This sequence comes from Pseudomonadota bacterium, assembly GCA_029567145.1. Classification (GTDB taxonomy): domain Bacteria; phylum Pseudomonadota; class Alphaproteobacteria; order Rhodobacterales; family Rhodobacteraceae; genus Tabrizicola. Next base: position 2,174 of record JAKQLM010000369.1, on the reverse strand, counting down.
GATTCGGCGCATGGCGCGCTGTTGGGCTTTGGCACGACACTGGCCTTCATCGGGCATTGTCTGGGCGGCGGGGCGGACCATCCGGTCCCGGAATGGATGGCGGACGGCAACGACTGGTCGGGCGATTTCACCCTGCGCAAGTGGTGTGCGGCACTGGGCGGATCCGCGCACCAGGGCTGGCGGTCGGGGTCGACCACGGTGGCCAAGGCCGAAGACTGGAACGTCCTGCCCGCGCTTTGGGCCGCAGCGGCCCGGGAATGGGGCCGCCCGGACGACGCCCCACCCAGCGCCTGACGATCAGCTTGCGCGCTTGGCCGTCCCCGGATCAGGCGCGCAGAAGGCCGTGGCCCATCCGGGCATCCGGCTGGCCCCAGGTGTCGCTGCCGGTCAGGAACTGACGCTCGGCTGCCGGGCTGCGGTCGGCGGCGGGGGTTTGCAGGAAATACTGCGCCAGTCGGCGGGCCACCTGCGGCGCGGCCATGCTGGTCCCCGACATCCGTGCGACCGATCCGCTCAGGACTCCGGCTGCGCGGCGACCGGCCAGCATCACCCCGTCATCGCCATGGGCGACCAGGGTCGGCCCCCGCGATTCGCCGGGCCGGGCCAGATGGCGCACCCCTTCCGAGGAATAGGCCGTGGGTCGCGCTGCCCCGGGATCGCCGGTCACCGGGCGGGCCGCCCCGACAAACAGGATGCGCGGATCGTCGGCCCCGGCATAAGCGACCCAGGTGCCTTCGCGCGTCACCGGACAGCCGGGGGCATCCGTGGCCGGGCGGGGGGCCAGATAGCCACGCGCCTCGGCGTCCCAGTCCCAGGCGCGCGGGTGGTCCAGCCAGCTTTGCCGCCCCAGCGTCGGGTATCCCGCTGGCGTGTCATCGCGCTGGACGCGGGCGGTGATGCGAACCGGCTCGGCCTCGGTCGTGCGGACGGACAGGGCCCAGACGCCGGGCGGTGCGGCAGCCAGCGGCCCGATGGCAACCGTCGGGGCCAGTGACAGATGCACCAGCGCCTGACCGCCGGGTTCGTCCACGGCGGCGACCATCGCGATCGGTCCGGGCAGGGTCCAGCCGGTGTCCACGTCGGGCCAGTCGATGTCCAGGGGCGGCAGGCCCGCGCCTTGCGGCGGGGTCAACGTCAGCTTCAGCCCCTTGGTCATCCCGACATCGACCCGAAGCTCCAGAAAGCTGGAGCTGTGGTCATCCGGCTGCACGCGCCACAACAGGTCCATCTGCTGCGACCGGCGAAGTTCCTCGCGCACGACAAGGCGCGACAGCCGAGCATTGCCGTAAGAGATGACCAGCCGGACCTCTGCCCCTCCTGTCATGCGGGCGTGGCGGGCCAGTTCAAAGGCGAACCAGTCGGCCAGAAAAGCATGGCGATCCCCCGGCCCGGCCAGCGAGCCAAGGCTGAGGTTCACGATCACGGGCGGCACGTCGGTCAGGTTGGCCTGCCGCAGCGATTCGGCCAGGATCCAGCGCAGGCCCTGGACCAGGTAGGATTCCATCCGACGCCCGGCGGTTTCGCGGATCGTGGCGGGCGGCAGTTGCACCGCCAGGATGGGCGCGGCGCGCAGGGGGTCGTCATCCCAGGGCGCGGCCCCGGCGGCCAGGTCCAGCACATGCGTGCCGTGCGCGGCGCGCCGGTTGGTCAGCGCGCCGTCGGTCAGCGGCAGAAGCGCGCGGTTCACCCTGGCGTAAACCTCGGCCTCGTCCCCGCCCGCAGCAAGATGTGCGTCGATGTCGGCCCCGGTCAGCACCCGCCCGCAGACGATATCGCCCAACGGGGCCGCATCGGGATCGGCCACCCGTTCGGGGGCCTGCAACCAGACCGCCTTGATCCGCGTGCGGTCGCGGGCGCTGCGGAAGCGCGCGTTCAGAAAGCCGATGCCATCATCGATCACCGCGACCAGAGGGGCGGCCGGGTCCAGATCGCCGGTCACCGTCGCAAGGTCCAGCCCGGGCGAGGGATCGGTCACAGGCGGCATCGCCAATGCCGGACCGACGTTCAGGACGCGCCAGAAAGCGGGCAGACCGGACAGCAGGTCGCGCGGGACAAAGGCCACGGCGCGCACCGGATGCGGCCAGCCGGTCCCGGCCAGCGCGCGTTCGGTCGCCAGAAGGTCGCGTTCGTGCTGGCTGAAGCGCAAGCCAGGCAGCGCCAGCGTGGCGTCGATG
>JAKQLM010000356.1 GCA_029567145.1 Pseudomonadota bacterium | reverse complement strand
TGGCGTCGAGGTCGATTACAACGGCCAGAAGTCGTTCATCCGCCGTTCGGACCTGTCGCGCGATCGGGCAGACCAGCGCCCGGAACGCTTCCAGGTCGGTGACAAGATCGACGTGCGCGCGACCAACATCGACCCGAAGACCCGCAAGCTGGGCCTGTCGATCAAGGCGCGCGAGATCGCCGAAGAGAAGGAAGCCGTCGAACAGTATGGCTCGTCCGATTCGGGCGCGTCGCTGGGCGATATCCTTGGCGCGGCCCTGAAGGACCGCAGCTAAGACGGCCACAAGGCAAGGCGCATTGCGCTTTGTCAGGAAACGGAAGGCCCCGCCACGTGCGGGGCCTTTCCATTTGGAAACCCAGACGGGGCAAGTCCCCGTTTTCATTTGTCACAAGCCAAATCCTGTCGTTATAGTCGTGCGAGAACAACATCGTGGCGGTTGCTGCCCATAGGCCGACCACAGGGGGGACTTGGATGATCCGTTCCGAACTGATCCAGAAGATCGCGGATGAGAACCCGCATCTGACCCAGCGCCATGTCGAGCGGATCGTGAATACGGTCTTCGAGGAAATCATCGACGCGCTGGCCAAAGGTGACCGGGTCGAGTTGCGCGGCTTTGGTGCCTTTTCCGTCAAGGCGCGGGATGGCCGGGTCGGCCGCAACCCCCGGACCGGAGAATCGGTCACGGTCGAGGAAAAGAAGGTGCCGTTCTTCAAGACCGGCAAGCTTCTGCGCGACCGGCTTAACGGCAAGTAACCGCGCTTCACCTTGCGCCCGGCCCGGTTCGGCCCGATATTGGGGCGAACGCTGGGGTGTCGCATGATCCGCTATCTTCGTCTGCTTTTCGTGGCTCTGGTCGGGCTGGGTCTGTTGACCGTGGCGCTGGCCAACCGGGCGCCGGTCGAAGTGCGGCTGTTGCCGGGGGACCTTGCGGCGCTGACAGGGGTGACCTGGGCGATGGAGCTGCCGCTGTTTCTGGTGATCTTCGGCGGCATCATCTTGGGCGTGCTGATCGGCTTTGTCTGGGAATGGTTCCGCGAGCACGGCTATCGCGCCAGTGCCAGCGCGCATTCGCGCGAGGTGGCGCGGCTGGAGCGGGAGCTGGCGGTGATGAAGGACGCAAGCTCGGTCCCGCCGCAGGATGACGTGCTGGCGCTGCTGGAAAAACACTGATGCATGAGGTTCGGGTCAAGATCTGCGGGCTGCGCACGCCCGCCGATGTCGCTGCGGTCGCGGCGGCGGGGGCGGGATATGCGGGGTTCGTGTTCTTTCCCAAAAGCCCCCGGCATCTGACCATCGCGGCTGCGCGGGATCTGGCACTGGGCGCGCCCGAGGGGCTGTGCAAGGTCGCGCTGGTTGTGGACATGGACGACGCGGGCCTGGACGCGATTGTCGAGGCGGTGCCCCTGGACATGTTGCAACTGCATGGCCATGAAAGCGCCGACCGGGTGGCCGAGGTCAAGTCGCGCTATGGTCTGCCGGTGATGAAGGCGATGGGCGTGGCGGGCGAAGACGATCTAGCCCTGTTGCGCGAGATGTCCCTGGTGGCGGATCAGCTGCTGGTGGATGCCAAGCCCGCGCCGGGGGCGGCTTTGCCGGGGGGCAACGGGCTGGCGTTTGACTGGCGACTGCTGGTCGGACGCAAGTGGCTGTGTCCGTGGATGCTGGCGGGGGGGCTGACGCCCGAAAACGTGGCGCAGGCCATCCGGCTGACCGGGGCACGTCAGGTTGATGTGTCGTCCGGCGTGGAAAGCGCGCCGGGGGTGAAGGATGCCGCGAAGATCGCGGCCTTTGTCGAAGCCGCACAGGGCACGCGCGGCGGGGTGCCGATCCTGCGTTAGGAAACGGGCGGCCGCGCGATGCGACCGCCTAGCCGGGGGGAAGAAACCCGGCGATTTGCCTTACATCGCTGGCAGGATGGTCAGGTCGCGGATCGGCAGGTCGGTGCCGGTGATGGTCCAGCTTGCGGTCAGCGCGCCGGTAGCGAGGTCCACCGTATGCAGGCCGCCATTTGCGGCCAGCCAGGCGGTATTGGTGCCGTCCGCCTTGGTCGCCACGTCAAAGCCGACCGGGCCTTCCAGAACCGGGCCAAGCTTGCCGATGGCGGCCAGGGTCCCGTCATTCGGCGCGGTCTGCTGGATCAGGCCCGCGATGGTCGCGTCGATGTTGAACATCGCGGTCTTTTCCGGCTTGCCGAAGCTGTTGGTATAGGCGGCGGCGACGATGTTCGGGGCTTCACCCGCGTGCATGTCCTCGGCCACATAGGCCAGCGAGCCGTCCACGGTAACCTCGCCGGTATCGGGGTTCACGCGGTGGTTGGTGGTGCCGGTCATGAAACGCAGCTTGTCCGCCACCGGGTTGAAATCAACCACGACGGGCCCGTCGACGGACGGCAACATGGTGTTCATCGTGGCCTTTTCGGTCACGGCGCCGGTCATGTGGTCGATCACGACGATCTTGTGGTCGGCGGTCACGCCCACGACCGTCTGGTCGCCGGGGCGGAAGTCGATGCCCAGAAGGCGGTCGACGCCCTGCACCTCGACCGTGCCGGTGACGGCGGCGGTGGCGGTGTCGATCCACAGAAGCGTGCGGTCGCCAGACAGGGCGACAGCGGTTTCGGCAGCGGCGGGAAGGGCGGTGGCCGCGAACAGGGCGGCGGTGGTGAGCAGACGCATGGGTAACTCCTTCGGGTCGTTGCAGGATTGCTACTGGGATACGGAAGGCGTTCGGCAAAAGTTTCGCGGGCCTGTTCACGGAAGCGTCAGGCGATGGGGGCGATTTCTTCGAAGAAATCGCGCCGGAGCCTTTGAAGGCTCCGGTCCGGAGTTTTCGAAAACTCCGGCTTTTCCCGGCGGGCCGATAGCGCTACATCCCTTGGGACAAACGGGGGTGCGCCATGGCTGAGGACGGGTTGAACAGTTTCATGACGGGGCCGGACGAGCAGGGCCGGTTCGGCATGTTCGGCGGGCGGTTCGTGTCCGAGACGTTGATGCCGCTGATCCTGGAGCTGGAAGAGCGGTATGAACACGCCAAGACCGACCCCAGCTTCTGGGCCGAGATGGACGATCTGTGGAAGCATTATGTGGGCCGCCCGTCGCCTCTGTATTTCGCGCCGCGGCTGACGGAGCACCTTGGCGGGGCCAAGATCTACATGAAGCGCGACGAGCTGAACCACACCGGCGCGCACAAGATCAACAACGTGCTGGGCCAGATCATCCTTGCCCGTCGGATGGGCAAGACGCGGATCATCGCGGAAACCGGCGCCGGGCAGCATGGCGTGGCGACAGCGACGGTCTGCGCCAAGTTCGGTCTGCAATGCGTGGTCTACATGGGCGCGCATGACGTGGAACGGCAGGCACCGAACGTGTTCCGGATGAAGCTGCTTGGCGCCGAGGTTATCCCGGTGACCAGTGGCCGGGGCACGCTGAAGGATGCGATGAATGACGCGTTGCGCGAC
>JAKQLM010000346.1 GCA_029567145.1 Pseudomonadota bacterium | reverse complement strand
CAAGGGCGGGCTTGGCGGCAAGTACATGGTGACGCTGGATATCAAGGACACGCGGTCCGATACCGGGGCAACCGTGCAAGCCGCCCAGGAACTGGTGGCCGAAGGCGTTAAGGTGCTGATCACACCTTGTGACGCCGACCCCTCGATCGCGGCGGGCCAGATCAGCCAGTCAGCACAGATCCCGACGCTGACCTTCTGCGGCACCACGCCGACGATCACCGATGCTGTGGGCGACTATATGTTCGGCACCTATCCCGCCGACAACGGGCAGGCTGCCTTGTTGGCCGATCATGCCATCAGCAAGGGCTACAAATCAGCCTACATCCTGAAGTCGCCCGACAGCGCCTACACGCTGCGCCTGCCGGAATACTTCGCCGAGGTCTTCACCGCCAAAGGCGGCACTATCGCGGGCGAGGGGACTTATGGCCTTGGCCAACAGGACTTTGCCGCCGAGGTGACCAAGATCGCGGCCCTTGATCCGCAGCCTGATGTCATCATGACCGCCGCCTATGAACCGGACTTCCCCGCTTTCCTGAAAGCCCTGCACGGGGCCGGGATCACGGCACCTGTTCTTGGCTCGGACGGCATCGACAGCCCGACCACCACCGGCTTGGGCGAGATTGCCAACGGGATCGTGCATACCACAGCAGGCTTCCCTGCGGACGGCACGCCCCTGGGCGATTTCTACAAGCGTTTCACCGAGGCAACCGGAGCTGCGCCCGAGACAGTCTATGTCGCGACGGGTTATGAAATCCCCTATATCCTTGACGCGGCAGTCACGGCGGCGGGCACCATGGACGGACCGGCGCTGCGGGACGCACTGGCGAACCTTGAAGGCGTGCAGGTATTGACCGGAAAGGTCACCTACAAGGGCACAAACCGGATGCCGTCCCGCGATATCACGCTGGTCGAGATCCAGAACGGCGCACGGACGCCGATCCTGACCGCGACACCCGACCCAGCCAGCGTTCCGGCGCCCTGACATGCTGACTGTCACCGACCTTTCCGTCCGCTACGGCCAGATCGAGGCTTTGCGCGGCCTTGGCCTTTCGGTCGCGAAGGGCTCGGTGACGGTTCTCTTGGGGTCAAACGGGGCCGGGAAAAGCTCGACCCTCAACGCCATTACCGGCCTTGCGCAACCGCGGGGCCGGATCGAATTCGAAGGCGCGCGGATCGACGGCGTTGCCCCCGAGGATATCGTGCGCAAGG
>JAKQLM010000337.1 GCA_029567145.1 Pseudomonadota bacterium | reverse complement strand
CAACGTCTTTGTCGCGGCCTTCATCGGCAGTCCGTCGATGAACCTGCTGGAGGGACGCGTTTCGGGCGGCATGGTGGATGTCGGCGGCACGCGCCTGCCCCTGCCGACCGGGGTCGCGGCGGAAGATGGGCAAGAGGTGATCTATGGTATCCGCCCGGAACACCTCCAGCTTGCCGATCAGGGCCTGACCGGAACCGTCGCGGTGATCGAGCCGACCGGGTCGGAGACCCATGTCGTCCTGCGCCTTGGCGGGCGGGAATTGACAGCGGTGTTCCGAAACCGGGTATCCTTTGGCCCCGGGGATACCATCACCCTGTCACCGCAGGCCGCCGTGTCGCACCTGTTCGACAAGGCGACCGGCCAGCGGCTGTAACAGAGATAGCCTGTCAGTCGGCCTGTCCGCTGACGTGCATGGCGGCGGCGTGCGACGCGGCAAGGGCGGCATTGCGCATCGGCTTGCCTGCAACCAGCGCCGCCGACAGCGCGCCGATGAAGGCATCGCCCGCCCCATGGCTGGATACGACCTGCACCGGTTCGGCGGGCACCGTCCAGGCCTGGTCCTCTGGCGCGACGACGGCCAGCCCCTTGCTGCCAGCGGTCACGATCACCGCCTGAAACCGGTCCGCCAGCCGCCCGGCCGCAGCGGCGGCGCTGGGCAGGCTGTGGACCGGATCGGCCCCCATCATCTCGGCCTCGACGGCATTAACGACCAGAATGTCGATCATCTGGCAAAAGGCATCCGACAGCGGTCGGACTGGTGCTGCGTTCAGCAGCGTCCGGACACCGCGCCGCCGTGCCTCGGTCGCGGCGGCCAGGTTGACGGCTTCGGGAATTTCGTTCTGCAGGACCAGAAGGCCGACCCCATCCCAGACATCGGAGACGGCCAGCCAGCCCGGGTCGATCGCCAGGTTTGCGCCGGACACGATCGTGGCGGCGTAGTCCCCGGCGGCGTCCTGCACCGCCACGCTTATCCCCGAGCCGGTGTCGGCCACCTGCCGCAGGAAACGCGTGTCGACACCGCCCCGGGTCAGCCCCGCCGCCAGAAAGGCCCCGAAATCATCGGTCCCGATTGCGCCCAGAAACCGGGTCTCTGCGCCCTGTCGTGCGCAGGACACCGCCTGGTTGCCGCCTTTGCCGCCAAACTTGGGATACCAGCGCCGACCCACGGCCGTTTCGTCGCGGCACGGCAGGTGGTCGGCTTCGACCATGATGTCATAGTGCAGGCTGCCGACGACAAGGACGATGGGTTTTGCCACGGGTGTTCCTTACAGCGCAGCGTCACGGACGATGGACCGGACCCCGGTCCGCCCAGTGGGCGACCGGGGTGGAAGCAGATCGTCAGCTGCGGACCAGCTTTTCGTATTCGGTGGCAACGCGCTTCGTCAGGTCGCCAACCTCGAAGTTGTAGGTGCCGATCTGGCCCACGGGGGTGACCTCGGCGGCAGTCCCGGTCAGCCAGCACTGTTCAAAGCCTTCCAGCTCTTCCGGCATGATGTGGCGTTCGTGGACCTTGATCTGCATGTCTTTCAGCATTCCGATGACGGTCTGCCGGGTGATGCCGTTCAGGAAGGCGTCGGCCTTGGGGGTGTGAACCTCGCCGTCCTTGACGAAGAAGATGTTCGCGCCAGTCGCCTCGGCCACGTAGCCGCGATAGTCGAACATCATCGCGTCAGAGCAACCCTTTGCCTCGGCAGCGTGCTTGGACATGGTGCAGATCATATAAAGACCGGCGGCCTTGGCGGCGTGAGGGATGGTTTCGGGGCTGGGACGCTTCCACTTGGCGATGTCCAGCTTGGCGCCCTTGAACTTGGCGTCGCCATAGTAGCTGCCCCAGGTCCAGACGGCCACGGCCATGCGGATGGGGTTGCGCTTGGCGGCAACGCCCATGTCCTCGCCCACGCCGCGCCAGGCAATCGCGCGGATATACGCGTCCGTCAGGTTGTTGGCCTTGAGGGTCGCTTCCTTGGCGGCGTTGATCTCCTCGACGCTGTAGGGCAGCGGCATGTCCAGAAGGTCGCCCGACATGCGCAGACGCTCGGAATGCTCGGTCGATTTGAAGATCTTGCATTGTAGCAGCGTTCGCCTTCAGAGACCGAAGAGGCGTAGTGCATGGCATGGGTCAGGATGTGAACGTTGGCTGACCGCCAGTCCACCAGTTTGCCGTCCATCCAGATGAACCCGTCACGATCGTCGTAGCCTGCCATTTTTCCCTCCGGCTTTGCGAATGTTGCGCCTGAAAGGTCCGGTTCGGACAGATTCTTGCGCGAAATCGTGGCAGGGTTACGGGTTCGTACTTGGAAAGTCAACAAGGCTGACGTAAATTCGGACGAAAGGAGACCACGATGGCCGAGACACCGGGCGGCGAAAGCCTTCTGTTCCTGACCGACGAACAGCTGCGCAAGGGGATCGAGGCGATGTTCTTCGCCTATCGCGGCTTTACGGCGGACCCGGACCGGATTCTGGAAGGCATGGACTATGGCCGCGCGCATCACCGGGCGATCCATTTCATCCATCGCAGCCCGGGGACCACGGTTTCCAACCTGCTTTTGATCCTTGGTGTTACAAAGCAATCGTTGAATCGTGTGTTGCGGACTTTGATCGAGGATGGCCTTGTTCGCAGTGAAAAGGGCAAGGTGGATGCGCGGGAACGGCATCTGCATTTGACGGACAAGGGACAGATGCTGGAACGGGAATTGTCGGACGCGCAGCGCGCGCGGATGCGGGCGGCGTACCGGGCGGCAGGTCCGCAGGCGGTACAAGGCTTTCGACATGTGCTGGAGGCGATGATGGACCCGGAAATGCGGCGTCAGTACAACCGCCTGAAAGAAGGTGGCTGATGGTTCCCGACGCGCA
>JAKQLM010000325.1 GCA_029567145.1 Pseudomonadota bacterium | reverse complement strand
ACTCCGCTGAACCAGCGCCCCTCGGGTCATGGGCACGGGTTTCCGTCGGGGCATACCGGGGCGGCTGCCCTTGGGGCCAGCAGTCTGGCGCATGACTGCCTGCAAGGTAGCGCCGGGGCGCAGGCCGTGGTGGTGATCGCCGCCGCTTTCGTCGGGGCCTCGCGGATCGAGGTGGGGGCGCATGACATCTGGCAGGTGCTGGCAGGGGCAGTCCTTGGCTGGGCCGCGGATCGCGCCCTGCGTCGCGACAGCCGGGTTCGCCGTGGCCTTGTCGCCGCGACGGGCCCGATTGGCGTGCAGATCCGTCACATCCTGCGCCGCGTCCGTTCTGCCAGCGCCCGGCTGATCGATCTCAGGTCGCGACAGGGATCGTCCGGCGCATCGCGGGGCGGTCCATGATCCCTGCGGCCCAAGCAGCAAGTGCGGGGCGGTCCCTGCGCCAGTCACGATCCGCCATGCGGAAATCCAGATAGCCCAGCGCGCAGGCAAGCGCGATCTGACCGATGTCCAATGGTCCAGACAGATGACCCATCCAGCGGTCCTCGACAGCCGAAAGCGCGCGGTCGATCTTCTGCCACTGCGCCTCGGCCCAATCAGGCGAGCGGCTGGCTTCGGGCCGAACGTGGTATTCGTAGCGGATCAGGACGGCGGCATCGGTCATCCCGTCGGCAGTGGCCTCCAACGTCAGCGTGTCCCACAGCCGGGCGTCCTGCGGGTAAAGCCCGGCCTTCAACTCCGCATCCAGATAACGGGTGATGACCCGGCTGTCATAGATCACTCCGCCGTCGTCGCGTTCAAGCGCCGGGATCTTGCCAAGCGGGTTGCGGTCGACGGGCATCGTGCCGGTGTTCAGGGGCGTGCCCATCGCCGGCACCAGCTCCACCCGGTCCAGCGCCCCCGCTTCGTGCAAAAGCACCATGACCTTGCGCACGAAGGGCGAGGTGTTGGAGTAGAAAAGCCTCATTCTTCCCCCCGCCGCAGCCGGAACCGGGCCATCAGGCCAGCGTCGATTTCCCATTTCGTGCCGCGAACCCGAACCACGCGCCGCAAGCGGGCCGTTGCGTTGGTCTGGCGATCCTCGGCCCGATCC
>JAKQLM010000323.1 GCA_029567145.1 Pseudomonadota bacterium | reverse complement strand
CCTTGCGCGATGCCCTGCACCTGACGGGACCGGGCGACGACCCCGGCCCGGCGGGGCGAATCGCACGGCAGTGGTCACGCGCGGCGGCGAGGCCGGTTTCGGTCGCGCATCTGGTCAACGCGCTGGAAGGAATAGCAGCAGAGCGGATCGCGCTCTGCCTTGATGCAACCGGACCGACCCCAGTGGACCGGGCGGCGCAGGTCGTCGAGGCGGTGCTGACCGATAGTCCGCGAGCCGAGGCCGCCGCCCTGATCCTGTCCGATGCCGCGTTGGCAAAAGCGTTGGGGGCAACGCATGTGCTGCCGCTTCTGGCGCTGACGCTCAAGCCCCGCGATATACGCTTGCGGGGCGATGATCTGCGGCTGGCCTGTCACCGCGCCGTTGTCTCTGCCGTTCGGCAGGCGCTGCCGCTGGCCGGCGATCTGGCCCGTGCGGCGGCCCGCCTTCGGGCAGTGGCCCCGAAGCTGCGCGCCAAGGCGGCGGGCCGGGCGGTCGATCTGTTCCTGTCGCGCGATGCGCTGGCGCCGGGGGCATTGGCCTTCATGTCGGATCGGGCCGCGCGACGGCTCTGCGACCGACTGGTGGCGCTCGGCGCCGTGCGCGAACTGACAGGGCGGGACACGTTCCGACTTTACGGGGTCTGAGCATGGGGCGGCGCGAGGACACAGAACTTGACCGCGAATTGGCCGTTCTTCCCCCTGAGCTGCGCTGGCGGGAATGGATGCGTCGGATCGAGGCGGTGCTGTTCGCAAGCACGACCCCGGTGGCGCGCGAGGATCTGGCGCGGGTCGTGGGGCAGGGGGCCTCAGTCGATCTGTTGATCGAGGATCTGGCAGTGGATCTGGAAGGCCGACCCTATGAGGTGGCACAGGTGGGAAAGGCGTGGATGCTGCGCACGCGCGCGGCCTATGCCCCAGCGATCCGCGCCGCGGCGGATGTGGACGGCCAAGCGCTGAACCTGTCGGACTACGATCTGGCCGTGCTGGCGGCGATTGCGTATCACCAGCCGATCAGCCGCGACGGGTTGAAGGACATCTTCGGAAAAGAGATCAGCCGTGACCTGATCGGCCGACTTGCCGAGCGGGACCTGATCGGCACCGGCCCTCGCGAACCCCGCCGTGGCGCGCCTCATACCTTCGTCACCACCGAGGCGTTCTTGGCTGCCTTCGGGATGGAGTCCTTGCGCGACCTGCCAGACCCCGAGCAATTGGACGATGCAGGCCTGGCAGGCCCATCGGGGGCCATGGAAGGTTAGGCGACCGGCCAGGCTTCAGCAGGAAATCAGCGACTTTGGTGAAGCCGGATTGCTGCCCGCAGCAAGGCGGCCAGATCAGGCTCTCTGGAGGAGGAGGCCGGCCCCGGCCCGGCAGTTTCGCCAAGCCGATCTCTGAGCGTCCCGACCAACCCCTTGTGGTTTTCGGAGGCGCGGGCCAGCCCGAGCCAGAAGGTCAGCGGGCCGCGTTCTGTGGGGTCTCTTACCTCGATCTGCCGCTCTGACAACCGCTGGAAGAAATTGTAGCGAACCCGATGCGACAAGAATGGGACCGTTGATGTCGCCGTTCTGACGGGCACTGGGTGTTTCATAAGCTGCACGGCAAGAGACTTCCGGTCGTCCTGCGCGCGCTCAGCGGAATCAAGGCGCAGCAGATCGTCGATCAGCCGCTCGAGGCGCCGGGCGCCCGTGCTTGCCGGGCCAGTCGGTTTTGCGAGAGGGGCGTCGCAGAAGGCGCAGTACTGTTGTGGCACGAGGCGAGCCTGACGAAATGGCGCAAGGCTCTGCCCACAAGACGGGCAACGGTCGCGCAAGCGGCAGCCATGGCGAAAGCAGGACACGCGGGTTGCCAAGGTCCAGCTCCGCCGGAAATAGGGCACCTCGTCTTCCCCCAGGCAGGAGGGACAGAACTGCAACCAACAGGACTGCGCCGTCGATGTCCCTGCATCTTGCGGCCGGGTCCGCAGCCGCAAGCGCAGGGTCGAGAGTGGACTGTTGGCCAGACAAAGACCGTCGATCTCGTCGGGGCAGATCGCCGTATGGTCGAGCAGCAAGCGACGAACAGAATCCGGCAGATGCCGGTCAAGTTGCGCCGACCATGTCTCGCCGGCCACCCCGAGCACCGCTCCAAAATAGCGCGGCGGCACACCATTGGCATGTGCAAGCCGATGCAGCCAGCTTGACAAAAGCTCCCCAGGAGCTGGCCGGACGTCCACCGGCCAGCGATGCCCCGCGGCCACTCTATAGCGGCGGGCCGGGGAGACGGTGATCCTCTGCGCACTGCTGGTCATGTCATTGAATGGCGCAAGGCCGAGTTCCGTCGCCGTGACAGCGGTACATAGCCGAGGGCCATGACGGTGCTGGACGTGATCCTTTCCTCACCGCTCTCAACAGCTGCCACCGCCGTCCGGGTGACGATGTCGACCACCTCGCCAATCAGCCCTTCCGACAGATCATGGATCATTTTGGCCAGGGGAGGTCGTGAGAGGTTTGAGGCATGCGCAAGCGGCATGCTGGCCTCGAGACTGTCGAGAAGCGTGGCGAAGTCTTCGTCGAATCCCCACCGTGACACTGCGACCGTATCGAACCGCGAGCCCATTTCTTCAGTGTCGTGCAATGCATCATAGACAGCGATTTCGCCGACAAGCACGGGCGAGATGTCATGCACGCGTGCGATCCGCCGCAGAAATGAGAAGATTGCCTTCACATCCTGTCGGCGTCCGCGCAGCGCACTGTGGAATTCGTCGAA
>JAKQLM010000319.1 GCA_029567145.1 Pseudomonadota bacterium | reverse complement strand
CCGGGACCGGCTTTGTCCTGACCTCGACCGCCATCGTCATGCAGATGCTGGAGGAACGCGGCGACATTTCCGCCCCCAAGGGCCAGCGCATCGTCTCGATCCTGCTGCTCGAGGACCTTGCCATCGTCCCCCTTCTGGCGCTGGTCGCCTTCCTTGCCCCGGGGGGCGAGGCGGTGACCCTGTCCGACCGCGCGCTTGGCATCGGCATGGGCCTTGGGGCCATCGCCGCGCTGATCCTGGCCGGGCGCTACCTTCTGAACCCGGCATTCTCGCTGCTTGCCGCTGCGCAAGCGCGCGAGGTGATGACCGCCGCCGCCCTGCTGATCGTGCTTGGGTCCGCGCTCTGGATGCAGATCGGCGGGCTGTCCGCCGCGATGGGGGCCTTTCTGGCCGGAGTTCTTCTGTCCACCTCGTCCTACCGTCACCAGCTGGAAGCGGACGTCGAGCCGTTCCGGGGCCTGCTGCTTGGCCTCTTTTTCCTGGCGGTCGGCATGGCGCTGGACCTGTCCGTCGTCGCCCGCAACTGGCAACTTATCCTGATCTCGGTCGTGGCGCTTACCGCCCTGAAGATGACCGCGATCTACCTTGTCGCCCGCCTGTTCAAAGCCTCTCACCGCGAGTCCGTCGAACGCCTGGTCCTCATGGCGCAGGGCGGCGAATTCGCCTTTGTGCTGTATGCCGCCGCGCTGTCGGTCGGCCTGATCAACGCCGAGGAAAACGCCACCCTGACCGCGATCGTCATCCTGTCCATGGTGATGACGCCGATCTTTGTCCTGGCGCACGACCGGCTGATGCCCAAGGCCCAGGTCAACGCCGAGGGCCTGCCCGCGCCCGAAGACGACGGTGATGCCGTCCTGGTTATCGGCTTTGGCCGCTTTGGCCAGGTGGTCAGCCAGCCGCTTTTCGCCTCGGGCTACCGCGTCTCGATCATCGACATCGACGCCGAGATGATCACCACGGCGACCGGCATGGGCTTCAAGGTCTGGTTCGGCGACGGCACGCGGCTGGACATCCTGCGCGCCGCCGGGGCCACCCATGCCCGGGCGATC
>JAKQLM010000306.1 GCA_029567145.1 Pseudomonadota bacterium | reverse complement strand
TCCTGTCGAAGACGCGGCGCGCGAACCTGATGCGCCGCCTGACCGGCACCGACCGCAATGCCGAGGCGTTCCGGCAGTTCAACCGCTATCTGATGCTGCGGCTGGAGCGGAAGGGCTGACGACACTCTGCCTGCGGTTTTTCTGTGGCCGTTAACACATCTTTTGGTTGTATTGCTGCCGCATCTGGGGCAGAGTGAACGGGCAAGCAGCAACTGAAGCTGTCGGTCGGTCCCACTCACACCCCACCCACACTCCCCGGGACCGGCCGACAGTCTTTTCCCCCCCAGATCCCCCAGATCGCCGGACGAAAGGTCGCGCTTGCGCTTTCCGCAAAGCTTGGAAATAACGGGGGCACTTCATGTCAAAGGACTTGCCATGCGCGCCCGCATCTACCAGCCCGCCAAGACCGCGATGCAGTCGGGAACCGCCAAGACCCACCAGTGGGTGCTGGAGTTCGCGCCCGCGTCGGCGCGTGAGGTTGATCCGCTGATGGGCTGGACCTCGTCGGGTGACACGCAGGCGCAGGTCCGCCTGCGGTTCGAAAGCCGCGCCGCCGCCGAAGCCTATGCGACGGAAAAGGGCATCGACTTTGACGTGATGGAGCCGAAACTGCGCAAGCCGGTGATCCGCGCGCGCGGCTATGGCGAGAACTTTGCCACCGACCGCAAGGGCGTCTGGACGCACTGAGGCACGGCATGTCGGTCACAATCACCGAAGACCACCCGCTGACGCCGGACCTGTCGCTGTTGTTCGACCGGCACACGGCGGACATGCACGCCGACACGCCGCCCGAATCGATCCACATGATGGACAAGGGCGCGTTGGCCGCGCCGGGCATCCGGTTTTTCGTGCTGCGCGACGCGGGTCAGCCCTTGGCGATGGGGGCCTACAAGCGGATCGACGACACGCATGCCGAGATCAAGTCGATGCATGTCCTGACCGAGGCCCGCGGGCGGGGGTTGTCCAAGTCGATGCTGGAGCATCTTTTGGCCCTGGCCACGCAGGACGGGTTTCAGCGGCTAAGCCTGGAGACCGGGGCCCAGCCCGCGTTCATCGCGGCGCGGACGCTGTATGCGCGGGCGGGTTTCGTCGAATGCGGGCCGTTCGAAGGATACCGGGAAGACCCGAACTCGGTCTTCATGACGAAGAGGCTTGCCTGATCTTTTGCCTTGGCCCAAAAGGGCGCGGCGCGGGCTCATAGCTCAACTGGATAGAGCAAGGACCTTCTAAGTCCGAGGTTGGGGGTTCGAGTCCTCCTGGGCCCGCCATTTTCGGTGAACAGGGTGCCGTCCGAATGGGCATCGAGCCCATTCGGACGGCGTTGCCACGGACGGCTGTCAGGTCGGAGCAGACGGGGCACCGCCTTCGAAGCGGTTGCCGTGACGGTAGTCGCAGGGGGCCTCTTGCATCTGGAGATGCAGGCCGGTCCCGGTGAAGGGATGGGCGCGCGCCACGTCTTCGTCGAAGTCGATGCCAAGCCCGGGGGCCTCGGGGGGCAGGATGTAGCCGTCCTCCCATCTGATCGTGTTCTTGATGAGCTTCTGGTGGAAAGCGCCGCCGGTTTCGATCGTTTCCGCGATGAGGAGGTTCGGGATCGAGGCGGCGAAGTGGACGTTGGCGGCCCATTCCACGGGGCCCGCGTAGAGGTGCGGGGCCATCTCGGCGTTGAAGATCTCGGCCATGGCGGCGATCTTCTTCGCCTCCCAGATGCCGCCGACGCGACCGAGGGCGGGTTGCAGGATCTTGACGCCCCCCGCGCGGAGCAGGGTGCCGAATTCGGCCTTGGTCGTCAGGCGTTCGCCAGTGGCAAGGGGGACGCGGACCTGGGCGGCGACGGCGGCGAATTCCAGAAGGTTGTCGGGCGGGATCGGCTCTTCGTACCAAAGGGGGTTGTAGGGTTCCAACTCGCGGCCCATGCGGATGGCACCGGGGGTGGTGAACTGGCCGTGGGTGCCGAAAAGAAGATCGACCCGGTCGCCCACCGCCGCGCGGATCGCCCTGCAGAAGGCGATACTGCGGGTTATGTCGGACATGGCGGGTTCATGCCCGCCGCGGATGGTGTAGGGACCCGCGGGGTCGAATTTCACCGCGGTGAAGCCCTGGTTCATGAAGCGGACCGCCGCTTCGGCGGCGGCGTCGGGATCGACCCAGAAGGCGGCGGATTCCTTGCCGGGTTCGGGGTAGAGGTAGGTGTAGCTGCGGATCCGGTCGTTCATCTTGCCGCCCAGAAGCGCCCAGACCGGCCGGTTGCGCGCCTTGCCAAGGATGTCCCAGCAGGCGATCTCCAGCCCGGAGAATGCGCCCATCACGGTCGGATCCGGGCGCTGGGTGAAGCCTGCGGAATAGGCGCGGCGGAACATCAGCTCGATGTTTTCCGGGTTCTCGTTTGCCATGTGGCGTTCGAAGACATCCTCGATGACCGCGATCATCGCCTTGGGGCCGACGGTGGAGGCATAGCATTCGCCATAGCCGACGATGCCGGTGTCGGTGGTCAGCTTCGGGAAGATCCAGTAGCGGCCGCCCCAGCCGGGAAAGGGCGGGGCCACAACGAAGATTTCCAGGTCTTTCAGTTTCATGGCTGCGCCCTGTGGCTGGTGGCAGCGTGGGGGTTTCACACCCCCACACCCCCGTGGGATACTTTCACAGAGAGGAAGGTAAAGGCGGATCGGAAGGGGTGGTCGAAGGAATGCGACGCGAAAGTGACGCAAAAGGCTAGTCGGCCAGGAGGGTCCTGCGCAGTCGGAAAAGGAGGTCGGCAAGCTGACCGGGCATCGACAGGAAGGGGGAGTGGCCGGAAGCGAGCGCGTGGCGGCAGGTTTCGGGCAGCCGGGCGGCCATCTGGCGCTGGTAGGCGGGCGGGATGGTCTGGTCGTTGTCGCAGGTGATGTAGTGGCGCGGCAGCGTGCCGGACGCCCTGGGCCAGAGCGGGGTTTGCTGCGGCGCAAGGGGCTGCGGGCAAAGCCGGGCGGTGGCCCAGCGCGCCAGGTCCGGCGGGCAATCCTGGTAGAAGGCTTGCGGTGCAAGCGCGGGGTCGATGGTGAAGCTTTGGCGATCCTTCGCCATGCGGATCGCGGGCAGCAAGGGTTGCGACGGCCCGGCGCGGCGCATGTCGGCCAGGTTTTGGCCCGGGCTTGGCAGATAGGCGCACAGGTAGATCAGCGCGCGGAAGCGGGTCGGGTCGGCCTCGGCTGCGGCGGTGATCGCAAAGCCTGCGGCAGAGTGGCCGACCAGGATCGTGCCGGGGCTGGCGGCGTCCACGATCGCCTGGGCATAGGCGTCCAGCGTCGTCGGGCTGCCATCGCGGCCAGGCAGATCGATGGCGCGGGCGGATACGCCAAGCGCCGCGAGTTCGGGGATCAGGCGGTCAAAACACCAGGCGCCGTGGCAGGTGCCGTGGACGAGGAGAAGGTCAGACATGGCCGATCCGTGTCAGGAAATCGGTCAGGGCCCGGGCAAAGTCCTGCGGGTGGCTGAGCATCGACAGGTGGCTGCCGCCGGGCAGGAGCTGGAAGCTGGAGCCGGCGATCAGGTCGGCAAGCTCGCGCTGCAGGTCCGGTGGGGTGCGGCGGTCGTCGCCCCCGGCCAGGACCAGCGTCGGCAGGGTCAGCGTGGCGGTGGTCTGGTAGAAATCCGTCGTGGCGATGGCGGCGGCAAAGCCTTGCCAGCCGTCGGGTCTGGCGCGGTCCAGCAGCGCCTGCAGCGCCGGAGTGGCGGGGCTGCCAGCCCAGCGCGGACCAAGGAAGGCGGCGCATTCGGCGGCGACATCAAGGCCCGTGGCGCGGTGTCGGGCGATGCGGCTGGCCCAGAGGTCCGGGTTGCCGAACCGGGTGGCCGATCCGGTCAGGACCATGGCGCGCACCTGATCAAGGCGTTTCACGGCAAGGCCCTGGGCGATCAGCCCCCCCTCGCCCGCGCCAAGGACAACGGCGTCCTTCAGCGCGAAATGGTCGACAAGGCGTTCGACATCGCGGATCAGCGCGCCCATCGCATAGGGGGCGGGCGGAGTGTCCGAGGCACCCTGGCCGCGCAGGTCCAGCCGCAGAATTCGGGTGCGGAGCCGGGACAAAACGGCGTCCCAAAGCGAAAGATCAAGGCCAAGGCCCTGGATCAGCACCACGGGCGGGGCGTCGGTCGGGCCGGTCAGTTCGGCGTTCAGGCGCAGGTCGTCCAGCCAGACCAGCATCAGGCGAAGCGGTCCAGCGCGGCGGAAAAGGTGGCGGGATCGACGTTGCCGCCGGTGGCGATGGCGACCACGCTGTCGGGCAGGTCGGGGGCGAAAAGGGCGGCGGCCAACGCGACGGCCCCGCCGGGTTCCAGCACGATCCGCAGGTGCGAAAACGCCAGGGCCACGGCGTGCAGCGCCTGTTCGTCGGTCACCACGGCCCCAGGACCGGCAAGGCGCGACAGGATCGGAAAGGTCAGCTCGCCCGGCGTCGGGGTCAGGATGGCATCGCAGATCGAGCCTGACAGGGCGGCGTTCTTCTGGCGGGTGCCACTGGCCAGCGACCGGGCCATGTCGTCAAAGCCCTGCGGTTCCGCCGTCCGGACAGTCAGCCCCGGCGCGCGGGCCTGAAGCGCCAGCGCGATGCCCGAGGCAAGTCCGCCCCCGCCGCAACAGACCAGAACGGCGGCGCTGTCGACCCCGGCCTTGTGCGCCTGTTCGGCCAGTTCAAGCCCGACGGTGCCCTGGCCCGCGATGACCTGCGGGTCGTCGTAGGGGCGGATCAGGGTCAGGCCCCGTTCGCTGGCGATGGTGGCCCCGATGGCATCGCGGTCTTCGGTCGCGCGGTCGTACAGCACCACTTCGGCCCCATAGGCACGGGTGTTGGCGATCTTTACCTCTGGCGCGTCCGAGGGCATCAGGATCACGCAAGGCGCGGCATGTTTCGCGGCAGCATAGGCCACCCCCTGCGCATGGTTGCCCGAGGAAAAGGCGATGACGCCGCGCGCGAGCGCCTGCGGGTCAAGGGCGGAAACGGCGGACCAGCCGCCCCTGGCCTTGAAGCTGCCGGTCAGTTGCAGACACTCGGCCTTGACCAGCACCTGGCGTCCGGCGATGCGGTCCAGAAGCGGCGCGTGCAAAAGCGGGGTGCGGCGGACATGGCCCGCAATGCGCCCGGCGGCGGCTTCGATCATCCGGATGTCGGTCATTGCAGCCCCCGCAGCACGTCGCGGATCAGGGCCACGCTTTCGGGTTCGTCCAGAAACGGGATGTGCGCGCGGCCCGGCACTTCGGCAAAACCCATGTCGGGGCGGCGGGCGCGCATCCTGGCCGCGGTCTCGGCGGTCAGGAGGTCAGAGTTCGCGCCCCGGATCAGCGCCAGCGGCAGCCCGGCCAGCGTGTCGAACAGCGGCCAAAGGTCCACGGGCGGGCCGTCGAAGGCAGAAAGGAACGCCGTGCGCAGGTCGGGGTCATAGCGCAGGCGCAGGCCCTCGGGCGTCTCGATCGCGTGTTTCTGCGCCTCGGCCAGCCAGCGGGCGGGGGGCACGCCGTCAAAGCCGGGGCTTTGCGCCAGACGGTCGGCCAGGCCCTGATGCGTCCGGCCAGCCGGGTTGCGCCCGACATAGTCGAAGATCCGCGCCAGCCCGTCGCGGGCGATTTCGGGGCCGACATCGTTCAGGATCAGGCCCAGCAGCCGGTCGCGCGCCACCGCGCCCAGCATCATGCCGATCAGCCCCCCGCGCGAGGTGCCAAGCACGGCGGCCTGTCGCACCCCCAGATGATCCAGAAGCGCCAGCGCATCGCGCGCCTCTTGCGGGACGGTGTAGGTGGCCGCGCCGGTCCAGGCGCTGTCACCCCGGCCACGATAGTCCATCCGGATCAGCCGCAGGGGTGGCAGGTGGGGCCGCAGGTAGTCGAAATCGGCCATGGTCCGGGTCAGGCCCGGCAGGCACAGCAGCGGCAGGCCAGCCCCTTCGTCGCGGAAGGCCAGGCGGGCACCATCTTCGGCAGAAAAGGTCTGAAGGTCGGTCATCGCGACAAACTGGCACGCGGCGGCGGGACTGGAAAGGGGCCAGCGCGGCACTTTGCCCGGTCGATCAGGGACCAGAGTGCTTGTTCCGGGGCGCGTGGCCCTTTACACCCGGCCCGGCACTGGCTTGGGAATGAATGGATGTCGGATAGTTCTGCTATCGTCGAGGATCGGCCAAAGTCGAAACAGGTCGGCGCGCTGCGCGGGCTGGCCCCGTTCCTGCGGCCCTATCGCAAGCTGGTCGGGCTGGCGCTGCTGGCGCTGATCCTGACGGCGTCGGTCAGTCTGATCCTGCCTTTGGCGGTGCGGAGGGTGGTGGACGGGTTCAACACCGGGACAACGCAGCTTCTGGACCAGTATTTCGGCGCGGCGCTGGGGATTGCGGCACTGCTGGCCGTAGGCACGGGCCTGCGCTACTACCTTGTCACCCGTCTGGGCGAGCGGGTGGTGGCCGACATCCGCCGCGCGCTGTTCGACCGGGTGCTGGGCATGTCGCCCGCGTTCTTTGAACGCATCCTGACCGGCGAGGTTCTAAGCCGGATCACCACCGACACGACGCTGATCCTGTCGGTCATCGGATCATCCGTGTCTGTCGCCTTGCGCAACGTGCTGATCCTGTTCGGCGGGCTGGTGCTGCTGTTTCTCACCTCGGCCAAGCTGACGGGGATGGTCCTGCTGGTCGTCCCCGCCATCGTGGTGCCGATCATCGTGCTGGGGCGCAAGCTGCGGCGGCTGAGCCGCGAGAACCAGGACTGGATCGCCAGTTCGTCGGGGTCCGCGTCCGAGGCGCTGTCGTCGGTGCAGACGGTGCAGGCCTTTACCCATGAAGGCCAGACCCGGGCGGCCTTTGCCGAGGTGACCGAAAAAAGCTTTGGCAGCGCCAAGACCCGGATCAAGGTCCGGGCGGTGATGACGGTCATCGTGATCTTCCTGACCTTTGCCGGGATCGTCGGCGTCCTGTGGATCGGGGCGCGGGATGTGCGGCAGGGCGTGATGTCGGTGGGCGAGCTGATCCAGTTCGTGATCTATGCGGTGATGGTTGCGGGCGCTGTGGGCGCGCTGTCGGAAATCTGGGGCGAATTGCAGCGCGCGGCGGGCGCGACCGAACGGCTGGTGGAACTGTTGAACACCGATGACGCGGTCCAGGACCCATCGTCCCCC
>JAKQLM010000301.1 GCA_029567145.1 Pseudomonadota bacterium | reverse complement strand
TCGCCTGACGATCCCGTGTCCGGTCTTGACGCCGCCACCCGGGCCGAGGCGGCGGCCATGGCGCTGGCCTTTGCCGCGCTAACCCCTGACGCGTTGCTGAGGTAGGCCGATGGCACAGCCCAAGATCCTGGTTGTGGTGTTCCTGCGGGGCGGGGCGGACGGGCTGGCGTTGGTCTCGCCCAGCTCTGACCCCGACCTGATCGCCGCAAGGCCCGAGGACCTGCGCGTGCTGCGGACCGGCGATGCGGCGGGGCGGGTGCTGCGGCAGGACATCGCGGATGTCGATTTCCGCTTTCACCCGGCAGCGGCGGCGCTGGCCGATCTTTACGACGCGGGCGATCTGTCGGTGATCCATGCCACAGGCCTGCCCGACGCGACGCGCAGCCATTTCGACGCCGAAGCGCGGATCGAGCGTGGGGTGTTCGGCGGCACGGTGGCCCCGGGCGATCCCTCGGGCTGGATCGGGCGCTGGTTGCAGGCGGCGCAGCCTGACGGCCCGATGCCCGCGCTGGCGGTCAGCGCGATGCGACCGGCCAGCCTGTTGGGCGCGAATGCGGCGGTGGCGGAAAGCCTGGCCGACCTGGTGGTCGGGCAGGGGAACTGGCTTGCCCCGGCGTTGCGCAACCGTCTGATGCAAGGGTTCGGCGATCATGGCGCGCTGGCCCGCCCGATGGCCGATCTGGTCGCGCTGTCGGACATGCTGGGCCAGCGCCTGACCGACCCGACGGGAGAGCTGGTCGATTATGCCCCCAGCACCGACTATCCGCCGGACAGCCCGGTCAGCGCGCCCCTGATGACGGTGGCGCAGGCGATCAAGCTGGACCTTGGGCTGCGGGTGGCCACGGTGGATGTGGGCGGCTGGGACACGCATGTGGCCCAGGCCGGGCAGTTCGCGCAACTGACCGGGGCGCTTTCGGCGGCGCTGATGGCGTTCTGGCGCGACCTTGGCCCCTTGCAGCAGGACGTGTCGGTCGTGGTGATGAGCGAGTTCGGCCGCCGCTTGCGGTCGAACACGGCGGGCGGCACCGATCATGGCCGGGGCAATGCGATGCTGGTGCTGGGTCCACAGGCGCGGGGCGGGCGGATGCTGGGGCACTGGCCCGGCCTGAAGAACGACGCGCTGGAGGAAGGCGCGGACCTTGCCGTCGCCAACGACTATCGCGCCGTCCTGGCCGAACTTCTGTCCGGCCACATGGCGCTGTCCGATCCGGCGGTCGTCTTTCCCGGGTTCCAGCCCGCGCCGCTGGGGCTGTGGCGTCAGGGCTAAGGCTTGCGAGCCGCGGGCATTCGGGCCTAGACTTCCACAGCTTCAGGGAACGCACAGGCCAGATGGGACGCAGCCGCCAGATCGACAAGTCCAGCGCTCAGCCCGCGCGGATCGACCTTCTGGTCCTGGACCTGATCAATCAACTTCTGGAAGCCCGGCCCGAAACGCTGGACGACCATGTCGATGCGCTTTTGGCGCGTCTGGGCCAGCTTTATGCGGTGGACCGGGCGTTTCTGTTTCGGGTGCGGGCCGATGGCACGCAGTACAACAGCCACGAATGGGTGGCCAAGGGGACTGCGGCCCTGTTGCCCGCCATGCAGGATGTCGTTTCCGACAACCGTCCGCTTTGGCACGGTGATTTCCAGGCCGGACGGCTGGTTGCGGTTTCGGCGCGCGGTGACCTTGGCGAAGACTTGCCGGAACGCGCGTTTCTTGACTCGATTGGCGTCGAAGCCTCGCTGATGGTGCCGCTGATGGACGGGTCCCGGCTGATCGGGGTCATCGGCTGCGACAGCGAAGCGGCCGTGCGACCCTGGACCGAGGAAGAGCGGTTCCTCTTGTCCTCGATCGGGCGGGCGGTCGCGGCGGTCCTGTTGCGCGCCGAGGCTGCCGGGGCCGAGGCTGCAGCCCGCAAGCACCTGGAAGCGACGCTGAAGGCCCTGCCGGACCTGGTGGTCGAGATCGGGGCCGATGGTCGGATCGCGGCCTGCCACAGCGACAAGTTGCCCTGGCTTGCGGCTTTGGTTCAGGCCGGGATCGGCCGCCCCGCGCGTGACGTTCTGCCCGACCCCCTTGGCGCGGTGATCGCCAAGATGGCGCAGGAGCCTGGCGAGCGGCGCACGACCCGCACCCGCCGGGTGGGGGTGTCCACGCTGGTCGCGCCGCACTGGTACGAAGTGTCGGTCGCCCCGATGCCCCCGATTGCGGGCGACAAAAGCGGTGTGATCGCGGTGATCCGCGACCTTGGGGCGGGGCAGACCTCCAGCGAGATGGCCAGCTACCGCGAGGGCCAGTTCACCGCGTTCTTCGAGATGTGCCCGCATCCGATCCTGCTGCACGACTATGACACGGGCGAGCTTCTGGACGGCAACCGGGCCTTCAAGCAGGTGTTCGGGCTGGACCCGCAGACGGCGCAGAACCTTCTGGTGGGGGAAATCCTGCCCGATGACATGATGTGGTTCATCGACCATGCGATCCGGTCGCTGAAGGCCAGCCGCAGCTATGGCCCGTCCGAAGTGCAGTTGCGCCGGGCGGACGGCGCGCGCTTTCCCGCCGTCCTGCGCGGGTTCATGAGCATCGACCCGAACGGGCGGCGGCTGGTCTGGGCGCTGATCGAGGATGTGACCGAGATCCGCGCGAAAGAGGCCGCGCTGTTGCAAGAGCAGCGCGAGCTGAAGGCGACCCGCACGCGCTTTCTGTCGGCGATCGAGGCGCTGGACGACGGCTTTGCGATCTTTGACGCGGACGACCGGCTGGTGCTGTGGAACCAGCCCTACACGCGGGTCTTCGCCGGAATCGCCGACCAGATACGCGAAGGCGCGCTGTACGATGACCTGTTGCGCGCGGCGATCGACAGGG